>CAYPJC010000067.1:0-8713 GCA_964410855.1 uncultured Flavobacteriales bacterium
TTTATACTTTATCTTTAATCATTTATCTTTAGTTTTTTATCCTTAGTCTTTAGTTTTTAATTAATCCTTCATCTTTAATCCTTCATCTTTAATCCTTCATCTTTAATCCTTCATCTTTAATCCTTTATCTTTAGTCTTTTATCTTTAGTTTTTTAATCCTTCGTCTTTAGTTTTTAATCTTTCATCCTTTACCTTTAATTTTTTAATCCTTCATCTTTCCATTATAACCGACATGCCCCATTCGTAATTCGTAATTCAATCATTTATAATTCAATTATTTCATTCACCCTCCCGTACAGGAAAATCTTTTTCTTTCAATAAGTCACCCACTTTACTCAGCACATTGAGTTTTCCTCCATATGCTTCTTGTAACAGATGTTCCTTAAATATTTCTTCTTTTGGGCCTGCAGCTACAAGTCTGGTATTTAATAAGACTATCCAATCAAAGTAATCTTTAGCAGTCTGTAAATCGTGATGCACAACAACAACAGTTTTGCCTTTGTTCTTCATTTCGGTGAGTAAGTTTAAAATAGCTTCCTCTGTTGAAGCATCAACACCAACAAAAGGCTCATCCATAATGTACAAATCGGCACCTTGGGCAAGGGATCTAGCAATGAATACACGTTGTTGTTGACCTCCACTTAATTGAGATATTTGCCGATTGCTATATTCCAACATATTTACTTTTTCTAGCGCTTCTGCTGCAATATCCCGATCATTTTTAGACAAAGGCCGCATCAAGTTGTTTTTTCGATATCGTCCCATTAATACAATATCCATAACAGAAGCAGGAAAGTTCCAGTCAACAGATTCTCTTTGCGGTACATAGCTAATTCTTTCCCTCACATCTTTTAAATCTTGATCGAAAATCTTAACGTAACCACTGCTTGTTTTAACCAAGCCCATTATGGCTTTTAAAAGCGTTGTTTTACCTGATCCATTGGGGCCAATAATTCCAATTATTTTACCTGTTGGTAAGTTGAAATCTATGTTCCAAAGAACAGGCCTTCTGTTGTAGGCAACAGTCAGGTTATGTGTTTCTATGCTAACTATTTTTTTATTTGAGTCCATTTACAATTAAATCAACATTGTGTTTTACCATTCCTATGTAAGTTCCTTCTAGTGTATTTGATTCACCCATAGCATCACTAAACAATGTGCCACCAATTTTTACTTCATGTCCACTGGATTTACATCCTTGTACAACGGCATTTAATGATCGGTCAGAAACTGAACTTTCAACAAATACGGCTTTAATTTTCCGAGAAACAATAAATGCGACTAAGTCACTCACATCTTTTAGTCCATATTCTGAAGCGGTAGAAATTCCTTGGAGACCTTTAACTTCGATGTTATAGGCTTTACCAAAATATCCAAATGCATCGTGGGCAGTAATTAAAACCCTGTTATTTTTAGGTATTGATTCAATATTTATTTTTACCTCTTTGTCTAATTGTTGCAGGCTAAGAATATAGTGTTCCTTATTCTCTTTCCAAATTTTTGAATTCGAAGAATCAAGTTCAATAAGCTTACCGGCCATGTAATTAACCGCTTCGCTCCATAAACTTACATCAAACCAAATATGAGGGTCGTGTGCCCCTTGAAAATCAGTGTTGTTTATAAGCTGTTTTTCTTCCAAACCACCAGAAGCGACAATAATGTGTTTTCTATTCGATAATTTTTCAAAGATTTCACCCATTTTTCCTTCTAGGTGCAATCCATTATAAATAATGACATCGGCATTCAAAAGATGCTTTAAATCTCCCTGAGTGGCTTTGTATAAGTGAGGATCCACCCCAGGTCCCATGAGCGTTATTATTTCAGCATCATTCCCAATTATATTTTTAACCGCATCGCCAATCATGCCTGTTGTGCAAACAATTTTCAAACTTCCATCATCTTTCGATGGATTCTGTTGAACACAGCCAAGAGTAAAAAGGAGTACAAAGAATAGGAGGTTTTGGTATTTCATCAAGCTATTTAATTTTTACAAATAAATTTTCTGCAACATCACTGCTGATATTTTTCAATTGATCCTGATTAACTAGAATCTCTTGTGAATTATCAAATTCATTGATTTTTTTAATTTCAATCTGTGTCCCTAACTCAATGTGTAAGCTATCTAAATAGTTCAGAAATTCAGAAGTATGGTCTTTTACGCCAATGATAGTGATGTTTTGATTGGTGGAGCAATTAGCCAATGTTTGACTTAATTCAATGGGGAAAATTCCATCACGGTCGGGGATAGGGTCTCCATGAGGATCTGTTTTTGGAAAGTCTAAAAATTCTTCTAGCCGATTGGTTAATTCTTTAGATTCTATATGCTCCAACTGCTCAGCAATATCATGAACTTCATCCCAGCCAAAATGAAGTTTCTTCACTAAAAAGTATTCCCAAAGCCTGTGTTTTCTAATAATTGCAATTGCAATTTGGTTTCCCTTAGCAGTAAGCGTTGCAGCCTGATACTTTTTGTAAACAATTAGTTCCTTATCCCGCAATCGTTTAAGCATATCTGAGACTGATGAGGCCTTGGTGTTCATTTTCTCAGCAATAGCATTTGTTGAGGCCTTGTGATTACTTCTTTTATTTAAAGCAAAAATTGCTTTAAGGTAATTTTCTTCTGTTAATGAAGGCATATTGAATGTTTTCGAAATGCAAATTTAGTTATTGTTTGCTAAATAAATTTTTAGATTAATCTAAAAATGTATCTCATTCATTTTATGGGTTTAGTAAAAAGGGTAGGGCTTATGTTTTTTAAAGGGCATATCTCCACTTTATTTAGGACAAAGAAAAAGTGCATTGTTGATACCATCTATTTCACTTTTGAATGAAGTAAATGCCAAATATAAATTAGCCATTTATTACAAATGTACACAGTTTACAATTGTATACGACTTGCATTGTTCTTGAATACAAGGTAATCTAGAGCCACATGTTACATTTGTAATACAATTGAGTAAACAATGAACTGAAGTAGGGCTTAATTTATGATTATCAACTCATTATCAATGGTTAATTTAATTGTTAGTTGAAGTTATATTGATTGTGGTACGTTCTTATTTACAAATATAAATTTCAATCTATGAAATTTTTGTTACATTTGTGTATTATTGAACGTGTTACAAATGTATAAAGAATGAGCGATGGAATTAATAGAACGATTTAGGTATTTAATGAAAATTAATCAACTCACTTCTTCTGCTTTTGCAGATGAAATTGGCGTACAACGTTCATCCGTTTCTCACATTCTATCTGGAAGAAATAAACCTAGTTTAGAATTTATTCAAAAAACAATTAAACGATTTCCAAAAGTGGATGCTTCTTGGCTGGTTAGTGGAACAACTTCGAGCCAAAGTGTAATTCCCGAAGAAAAAAGGGATAGTCATCAAATTGAGAAGGAGCTGCCCATAGAATCAATCTTGCCCAAAGAGAGCCCAACAGTAGAAAAAGAGCTCGTAAAAGCTTCTATAGGTAGCAAAGACTCCAATAGAAAGATAGAAAAGGTTTTAATATTTTATTCGGATGGTACTTTTGAGGAATTCCCCTCTTTAAATCGATAAAGCCACTGAATAGCTTTGTCATAGGAAGTGAATAATTTAAAAGGCACGATTGGCTTATTAAACTTTATAAATGAATTATTCAATATTCTAGTAGGTAAATCATTAGCGATAATGGCATGTGCCTCTATTAATCTAAGGCTTTTATTGTCGCTGAGCAATATTCTGGCATCTGGAGTATTGCTGATATCTTTCGCTGAGTTGTCAGTAATAAATAACTCAACCTTGTATTTTAAGATGATGGGGTGCAACACATCAATCATTGCATGAGCAATTTCTGCGTCTATCAGACATCCTTCATTGATGGATACTAAAATAATATCGCAGTTTTTACATAGGTAAATCCCTCCAAACGAAGTACTCTTAATTAACTCAAAACTATTAGGATGCATATATCAAATGTAATTTATTTTTTTTCAGGATATTCTATTTAATAGAAATAGCTTGAATCTTACTTTTTCATTGGCAAGAAAGACTACTAACAAACACATTCTAATTAAATTTGTCATCATTATCTAAATTTCTTCAATGTATCGTTTAATTATTCGACCCCTACTTTTTTTATCAGACCCTGAAAGGGTTCATTACAGAGTGTTTTCATGGATGAAATTACTTTTGTCTAGCTCTTTTGCTCGCGATTTGATTCAAGTAAGTCATCAAGTTAATTCGCCCGTTTTAGAGCGCAAACTATTTGGCTTGAATTTCCCAAACCCAATTGGCTTGGCGGCAGGATTTGATAAAGACGCAAAACTCTACCAGGAACTAGCTTGCTTCGGCTTTGGGTTTATTGAGGTTGGAACAGTTACTCCTAAGCCTCAAGATGGAAACCCTAAACCACGATTGTTTCGTCTGCCAAAAGATAAAGCACTAATCAATCGAATGGGATTTAATAATGAAGGATTGGATGCTGTGGTTAGCCGATTAAAAAAGAGAGGAAATCAACTTATCATTGGTGGGAATATTGGAAAAAATAAGCTAACACCTAATGAAAACGCAACGGATGATTACCTGAAATGCTTTCATGAATTGTTTGAGCATGTGGATTACTTTGTTGTAAATGTGAGTTCTCCCAATACACCAAACCTAAGAGAACTTCAAGAAAAGAAACCACTAACCCATTTGTTAAGTTCTTTGCAGCAAGAGAATAGCTTAAAAGAGAAAAGGAAACCCATTCTACTTAAGATAGCACCTGATTTATCCAATGATCAATTAAATGATATTATTGACATTGTTGAAGACACCAAAATTGATGGAATAATAGCTACCAATACAACAATTGATCGCTCTAATTTAAAGACAGATAATCAACTGATTGATTCTATAGGAAATGGAGGATTAAGCGGTGCTCCTCTTAAAAAAAGAGCTACTGAAGTAATATCGTATTTAAAGCTAAATGCAAAATCAAGCTTTTCAGTTATTGCCGTTGGTGGAATATTTACCGCGCAGGATGCCATCGAAAAATTGGAGGCAGGTGCAGATCTGCTGCAAGTGTATACTGGTTTTATCTACGAGGGACCTTCAATGATCAAGAAAATAAACCAAGGTATTGTCAAATATTATGAGTCAAAGAAAAGTTAAGTTGATAGAGTGTCCTAGAGATGCTATGCAAGGAATAACTGATTTTATTCCAACTGAGGTTAAAGTGAACTATATTAATAAGCTCTTAAAAGTGGGTTTTGATACCTTGGATGTTGGTTCATTTGTTTCTCTCAAAGCCATACCTCAATTAAAAGATACCGCTGAAGTTTTAAATAAAATTGATGCCTCAGACACTAAATTACTCACCATTATTGCCAATGAAAGAGGCGCAAAAGATGCCGTTGAATTTGAACAAGTGGATTACTTAGGTTATCCTTTCTCAGTATCCGAAACTTTTCAGCAACGCAACACCAATGCAAGTATTGATAAATCTCTAAGCAGAGTAGAAGCCATTCAAAATTTAGCTCAAAAAAACCAAAAGAAAGTAGTGCTTTATCTTTCTATGGGTTTTGGTAATCCATATGGCGACCCTTATCATGAAGATATTGTTGCAAACTGGGTGGAGAAGTTAAGTGAATTAGAAATAGGGATTTTTGCTTTGAGTGACACCATTGGTATCGCAAAACCTCCCATTATTGAGAATCTATTCTCCACTTTAATCCAAGAGCATCCGGGCTTAGAGTTTGGAGCTCATTTTCATACCACTGCTGAAACTTGGAAGGAAAAGGTAGAAGCAGCATTTTTAAATGGTTGTCACCGATTTGATGGAGCCATTGCAGGTTTTGGTGGATGTCCGATGGCAACAGATGAATTAACAGGGAATATGCCGACCGAAAATTTGATCGCTTATTTTAACGATAAAGCTCTGGAATTAGCTTTAGATCAAAAAGCATTTGAAGAAGCAAGTCGCGAAGCTGCAGTTGTCTTCTAAAGTCATACCTCGAATCCTTAGAACCTTTTCAATCAGCTATAAAAACTCAGAATTACAAAAACAGAGAAGATAACACTTGCAATGCCATTGGTCGTAAAAAAGGCCATGTTAACTTTAGAGAGATCATCCGCTTTTACTATAAAATGTTGATAGCCCAAAAGGCTTAAGAATAGAATTGTTCCAGTCCAAAACAAATAATTTCCTTCTGCCAAAACGGTGACTTGAATTAATAAAACAGCAGTAATGAGGTGAAAAAAGGCTGAAAGAAATAGCGTTGCCTTTTTGCCAATTGCTACAGGAATTGAACTTAAGCTCATGCTCTTATCAAATTCCTCGTCTTGAAGCGAATAAATCATGTCGAATCCAGCTACCCAAAAAAGAACGGCTATTGAAAGATATATCGGTAAAGCAGCAAAAGTTCCTGTAACAGCTAGATAAGCCCCAATTGGTGCTAAAGAAAGTCCAATGCCTAGTATTAAATGACACAATGCAGTAAATCTCTTAGTAAAACTATATCCAAGAACAATTATTAAGGCAAAGGGAGAAAGGTAAAAGCAAATGGGATTAATAAAATAGGTGGTTAGCATAAAAAGAGCTGCATTTACAATAACAAATACAAGAGCGGCTTTTGGTTTGATAAGACCCCTAGGGATTTCTCTGACATTGGCAGTGCGTTCATTTTTAAGATCAATATCTCTATCGATATATCGGTTAAAAGCCATGGCAGCACTTCTCGCAAAAACCATACAAAGGATCACTTTTAATAACAACTGCCAATCAAAAGTGAAAACAGAAAACTCTATCGCCAAAAAATAACCAACTAAAGCAAATGGAAGCGCAAATAGCGTATGGCTAAATTTGATTAAGGAAAGGAAGTTGATTATAGGAAATCTTTGCATAAAGTTGAATTAGATTGGTGAATTTCGGCAAGAAAGCAGAGTGAAAAAAATGAAGAATTTTATAACCTTAATTATGCGCACTCTATTTTTCCTCTAACGAACGATAAGTTTATGAACTTCTCTTTTGTTATTCCAATATAGTTGAAAGAAGTAGATACCGCTAAGCCGACTTTTAATATTTATGTTACTTTTAGTGTTATTAATAAAGCCTTTTTCTACTAATTGCCCTTGGATATTAAACAAGCTCCATCTACCACCTAATTGTTCATTAACTACTTTTAATATAAATTCCCCATTGGAAGGGTTTGGATATAATGTTGAATTTCTTTCTCTCACTTCATTATATTCTTGAATCGAAGTGGTGCTATCCAAAACCATCAATATCCCTAGAGGAGTATAGCCTTGGTTAGAGATAAAAGAAGAATTAAACTCAGTAATCGTATACAATGAATCCTTTTCTTTATCATACTTAATTACCGAGCCTTCTTCAAATTTTCCTCCATTTTCCAAGGTCATGAAGTAATTGCTATCAAATCCAATTACTGGTGGGTCAAACATCTGTTCTGAAGTAAATTTGGAGGATATAGAATCTAAAATTAAATAAGATTTTGTACTGAAATCATATTCGTACATTAAAGCCTGAGAGTTTTTATAAAAAGCCCCTAAAATTTTTGTATTTCCGGACTTTGTGATTCCTCTTAACTCTATGGTGCCAAGCGGATTACTTACTTCCTTAGATATTGTATTAGTTTTTAAATCATATTGAAAAATTGAACCGTTGCCATGTAAACCACCTTTTGTTGTTAATCCAACTAAATTGCCATTAGAAGTTTCTATTAAGTAACTAAGAGGCGCATAACCAACTGTAGAATCCTTTGAAAATGAATGGACAAGCCCGAAGGTGTCAGCTGCTATATCGTATTTAAAAATTGTGCTACTCTTTTCGGAAGAACAACCATAAAGATTACCATCAGAATGTTGAAATAATTTACCATTAACCAAGCCACCAAAATCTTTGGGTACAGATTTCATTCCTAAAGAAATATTTGAACTATCGAATAATTCAAACGCATACAAATATTCGCCAGGAAAAATATCAAAAAAACTGCCTCCCGTTAAATACCCATTGTTATTTAACTTAATGATGGAAGGATAGCGGCCTCCATTAGGGCTGGGCAAACCTATATAGTTTGAGGTATTCAAATTAAACGAAAACTGATGACCTCTTGATGAAGTAGTAAAACTAATAAGCTTATCTTCAATTTGAATTATATTGTTAATCGGTACGCTTCCGTTTTTTGAAAAATTGAAAGTAACCTTCTTGCTTAGTGTAGTCAGGTTTGAGTCTAGTTCCATTAATGTGCCTTTTGCAGTGCTCCGAAAGCCACCACCACCTTCTGAGTTTGTAAAGTAGTATTTCTCGTTTTTTGCTTTTAAAATTCCGCCTGTTGGAGATCCTCCTGTAACAGGAAGTCCAGGGGTGTAATCTGGCCTTAAATCTGCAATTTTTGAGTAAATGCTAGTTTGCAGATTGAATTCAAATAGAGTGCCACTTCCATCAGAACCACCTTCATTGCAAATTCCTATTAATTTGGTTGCATTTGCTTGCAAAATAGCAGAGGCATATTTACCTTGGAAAGGTAAAAAATTATGAACTACTTGTAGGCTATCAGTAATTAAGTCGTAGGAATATATTGTCCCCTGACCATTTTTACCTCCTACTCCAGTAATACCATAAAATTTATAATTGAAGGATTAACGCAGTTGTCCACTAGCTCTGTCACCAAAAAGTGACAATGACATTGGCTTAACCCGCATAGAGTCCGTAGTGAAATTGTATTCATAAA
>CAYPJC010000068.1:0-8308 GCA_964410855.1 uncultured Flavobacteriales bacterium
CGAAGAACTATATCTTCAATAGCAGCGTCCTCTCCATTTGGATCATACTCCAATTTCAAGTTCGAACCAAATAGTCTAGCAAGTGACTGCCAAATGAAGGCTGAGAAAGATCCTCGCAGCTCTTTAACCAATTCATAAGAGGTATTGCCCGTTTCTCTATCAATCAATTTAACAAGAATTATTCCTTGCTTAATCGTCAGTTTTTTCAACTCACCTGCAAATTCATTCATCAACTGTTCTTCTACCCCTTTTATATATTTTTTTCTTTTGCGTTCTGACTCAATTGTTTTTAAGGTGTCATCAAAGTCCATTAACATTTCACCAGCAACTTGAGCATAAGGATAAACTTTTACGACATAACGACGAAGTTTTCCATAGCGCCGTTTTTCCCTTTTATTTTTAAAATGCAAAGGGGCAAAAATGTAAACCGGATCAAAATGGTATAACGGAATGGTGTCCCCATCAATTATTACAGTTTCAAGTACCGAGTTTTCTTCTTCCACCTTTTGTGAAAAAAGCAGACTGGGTAATAAAAATAGAAAAATAGAAAATATTAAAACAATTCGCATAATATTCACAAAAATCAAAGTTAATGATGCAATTTTTACTTTGCGAATATCATGCCTTCAATTTTCGATGACTAAATTTGTAATTCATTAAAATTATAAATAATAATCAATTGAAAGAGTTTAATAATTCAGAAGCGATCAAAGAGAGTGTGAAACAATTAAAAAATGGGAATGTAATCTTGTTCCCTTCAGACAGTGTTTGGGGACTAAGTTGCGATGCTACTAATGCTGAAGCAGTCGAAAAAATAATTAATTTAAAAGGAAAAAATAGAGAAAAGAGCTTTATTGTCTTAGTCAACAGTGATCGAATGATTAATCAATGTGTGAAAGATTTTCCTGCGGTAGCTTGGGATTTAATCGACTTAGCGGAGAAACCCCTTACATTGGTTTTAGATGGCGGACAATATGTTGCTCCAAATGTGATTAATAAAGATGGCAGTCTGGGCTTGCGCAAAGTAAAAGAGGGTGATATATTCGATTTGATTAGATCTTTTAATAAACCAATTATTTCAAGCTCTGCTAATTTCTCTGGTGAGGCAACCCCGCTTAGTTATCAAGACATCGACCCTAAATTGAAGGAAAAAGTAGATTTTATTTACCCTATCGTCAAGGTTCAAAATAAAGCTACATCCCCATCTAAGATAATACGAGTAGGTTTAAATGGCGATGTCAAAATTCTTAGAAAATAAGTGTATTGCTTACTTTTGTAAAAAATAATTCTCTTGCAAAAACATCTAACACATCCAATTTTTAAAGCCATTTCAACCGCTGCTGAAGAGCTAAATGTTGAAACCTACGTAATTGGAGGATTTGTAAGGGATATATTACTCAAACGAGCGAGTAAAGATATCGATATTGTTTGTGTAGGCAGTGGAATTGAACTTGCTGAAAGAGTTTCAAAATTATTAAAGCTAAAAAAAGTCTCCGTTTTTAAAAACTTCGGAACGGCAATGCTTAATTACAAAGATTGGGAGATTGAATTTGTAGGGGCTAGAAAAGAATCCTACCAAAGAAATTCAAGAAAACCCATTGTCGAGAATGGCAGTTTGGAAGATGATCAAAATAGAAGAGATTTTACCATTAATGCTTTGGCAATCTGCTTGAATAAAAGTCGTTTTGGTGAAATGATCGATCCTTTCAATGGAGAAACTGATTTAAGAAATGGACTTATAAAAACTCCTCTAACTCCTAAAGAAACGTTTTCTGATGATCCCTTAAGAATGATGCGAGCAATTCGGTTTTCAGCCCAATTAAATTTCAAAATCGAAACCAGTTCTGTTGAAGCCATAAAGAGCGAAAGGGAACGGATTAAAATTGTTTCTCAAGAAAGAATAACGGATGAATTGAATAAGATTATCCTATCAGATGTTCCTTCGATAGGTTTTAAACTACTTTTTGATACAGGCCTATTGGAAATATTTTTCCCTGAAATGACTGCATTATTTGGAGTAGATGAAAAAAATGGACTGACTCACAAAGACAATTTTTACCACACGCTACAAGTCTTAGACAATATTTCAAAAAATACTGACAGTCTCTGGTTAAGATGGTCAGCCATTCTGCACGACATTGCAAAACCACCTACTAAGAGGTTTGATCCCCAACAAGGGTGGACTTTCCACGGACACGAAGATAAAGGAGCTAGAATGGTTCCTGAAATTTTCAAAAAACTAAAACTCCCTTTAGATGCTAAGATGAAGTATGTCCAGAAATTAGTGCGATTGCATTTACGCCCCATAGCTCTAGTTAAAGAAACTGTTACCGATTCTGCCGTTCGCAGACTATTATTTGAAGCAGGAGATGATATTGATGATTTGATGACCCTTTGTGGAGCTGATATAACAACCAAGAATCCTAAAAGGATGAAGCGGTATATGAAAAACTTTGCCCTGGTTCAACTGAAGATAAAAGAAGTTGAAGAAAAAGACCATTTAAGAAATTGGCAACCTCCTATATCGGGTGAAGCCATCATGACTGCATTTAATATTAAACCCTCAAAAGAGGTTGGACAAATAAAAAATAGCATCAAAGAAGCTATTTTAGAAGGAGAAATTCAAAACGAAAAATCTCAGGCTTGGCAGCTAATGCTAACCCTTGGAATAGAATTAGGATTAAAACCCATAAAAATGGAATATTCTGATTCACTAAATGAAAATAATTAAAGGAGTCACAAAAACTTCAAGTGACACAATAGCTGAATAAAATGAACTACATAGAAATAAAGGTTGTGCTTACTGAATCAAAAAACATTGTATATAGAGACATTTTGCTTAGTTCAGAAAATAACATGCTGCAACTTCATCAAGCTATTATTGATGCATTTGAGTTTGAAGGTAAGCAATTGGCTTCTTTCATCGTTGAAGGGGACAGTTGGGAAGCCGCGGCTGAATATCCATTAGAATCTTTGGGAGAAAAGGATAATGAATTAATGAAAGATGTAAAGATTGAGCGAGTTCTAAAAGAAGAAGGAAATCAGCTGACCTACATCTATGATTACCTAAATGAATGGAGATTTCACATTGAAGTAATGGCTATTAATAATAAATCGGAAATTATTGAGACCCCTAAATTATTAAAGTCTGTTGGTAAATCTCCTATAGAAAATGAGAGAGAATTTAGCGGTAAAGATGCTGAATCGATCCTAATGGATGCTATTTTAGGTGACGAATTCTCAGAAGAAGAAGAAAATGAAGACGACTTCTTTAATTCAGGAGACTACGATTCATTAGACGATTATGAAGAGTTTCAATAAGTGAATACCATTAAAAAACCAATCTTAATATCTATCGTTGGTCCAACAGCAGTTGGAAAAACAGCACTAGCTATTGAATTAGCTAAGGAATTAAGTACTGAAATTATTTCAGCCGACTCCCGTCAATTTTATCGAGAATTAAATATTGGAACAGCAAAGCCATCAAAAACTGAACTCTCTGAAATAAGGCATCATTTTATAAATAATTTATCAATTGAAGAAGACTATAATGCGAGTGACTTTGAGAATGAAGTGCTGCTCTTTTTAAAAGACTTTTTTAGAACAAAGGATATTGTGCTGCTATGCGGAGGATCAGGAATGTACATTGATGCTGTAATAAATGGTTTTGATCAAGGGGTTCCTACTTCTGATGATTTTATTCGAAAAGAGTTAAATCAAAAGCTTGAGACTGAAGGAATAGAAAGCCTGCAAGAACAGCTAAAAATATTAGACCCTATCTTTTACCAAGAAATTGATTTAAAAAATAGCAAAAGATTGTTAAGAGCCATTGAAGTATGTCTTATAACAAAGAAGCCTTTTTCTGCTATTCGAAAAAATATACGCAAGAAAAGATCCTTTGATGTTATTAAGATTGGCTTAAATCAATCGAGAGAGGAGTTATATGAACGAATTAACTCAAGAGTTGATTTAATGATTCAAAATGGGCTGGTTGAAGAAGCAAAGTCAGTGGAAAACTTTAAGTCAAAAAATGCTTTAAATACCGTCGGTTATAAAGAGTTATTTGATTGTTTTGAAGCTAAAACGACACTTGAAGAGGCGATAGAAAAGATAAAAGTCAATAGCAGACGATATGCAAAAAGGCAATTAACATGGTTTAAAAAAGATACAAAAATAGAATGGTTTCAAGCAGAAGAAAAAGCGAAAATCATTGAGTATATTCGCAGTAGAATTAAATGAAATGGCCAATAGAGTAGATGAAATCAAAAAGATGCTTAAAACTGATCCGAACGACAGTTTTTTGACTTATGCTCTTGCGTTGGAATATGAAAAAGCCGAAAACCCTAAAGAAGCCATTCGAATTCTAGAGGAACTCAATAGCCAAACACCAGATTATATTGGCTCCTATTATAAATTAGGACAGCTCTATGAAAGTCATGATAAATTTGACAAAGCGATTGTTGTTTATACTAACGGAATCAAGCTAGCTGACGAAAAGAATGATTCTAAAGCAAAAGGTGAACTAGAAGAAGCCCTCTGGCTAATTGAAGAGGAGCAATAGTTAGTTATTAGCTTTTACCTCAGGAATATTTGGAAAATGTACTCTTTGGAATTCTCACACTTATTCTATCAACATTAGGATACTTTAATGCGTGGAAGCAATATAAAAATAGAAAGTATAAACTTTCTTTAGTTTATATCATTATTTCTGCTGCACCGCTTTACTTATTTGTTGCAACTGATTTTTATCTACATACTTGGGACGAAAGGTATCATGCCTTAGTCGCGAAAAATCTATTAGACCATCCTCTAATTCCCACTTTATTTGACAATCCTATTCTACCATATGACTATAAGAGTTGGGTCTCCAATCACATTTGGCTTCATAAACAACCTTTGCCTCTATATTTAATTGCAGGGAGTTTTAAACTTTTCGGAATTAATGAAATTGCAGTTCGAATTCCTTCGATAGTCATGTCATTGATAAGCATCTGGTTAACCTACCACATTGCCAGGTACTTCTATGATAAGAAGGTTGGTTTACTTGCTGCATTTTTCTTTTCAATCAATGGACTAATAATTGAATTAACTGGAGGAAGGGTGGCAACTGACCACATAGATATTAATTTCATGTTCTTTGTCCTTCTTTCAATTTTCTTAAGCATAAAATATGTTCGAAAAAGACAGCCTCACTATCTAATATTGATGTCAATTACAATTTCTGCTGCTATTTTAACAAAATGGTTAGCAGCTTTAATTGTTATGCCTATATGGATGTTGATGGCAATGCATGAGAAGTCAATTCCATTTAAATTACTAATTCTAAATACACTTTTAATTTCAAGCATAATACTTTTGCTCGTTCTCCCTTGGCAGATTTATATATTTCAAACATTCCCATTGGAAGCGGCATATGAAGCTTCATTTAATTACCGTCATTTTACGGAAGTGATTGAAGGTAGGTCTGGATCAATCTTTTACTTTTTAAATAAATTAAGAATTAATTATGGTGAGTTAATCTACTTGCCATTACTTTGGTTCTTTTGGCAGTTGATTAAAAATAAATTAAATTTCAAAAAACTAGCCCTTTTAGCTTGGTTTTTAGTCCCACTTCTTATTTTTTCTTTCGCCAAAACAAAGATGCAAGCTTACCTGCTTTTCACTGCACCTGCCTTATTTATAGTTTCTTCGGCTTTCTTCTTTGAACTCAAATCTTATAAAAGTCAAGTAAAATATCAATGGTTATTGAATACCATCTTGCTTCTACTAATATTGCTGCCGGTAAGGTATAGTATTGAAAGAATGAAACCTTTTAGTCTTGTAGAAAGAAATCCTCAATGGGTTCGAGAACTAAAAGAACTTCAAAAGGAAAAAATAAAAAAAGGAATATTATTCAATTATCACAGTCCAATAGAAGTTATGTTTTATACAGACTTAGATGCTTATTCATACATACCTGAGAATGAAAAAATATTAGAACTAAGAGATGAAGGGTTCGAAATTCTAATTAATGACTATAATTTGCCAGATAGAATCTTATCAATAGATGGAGTTAAAATTAGAAAGCTATCCGATAAATAAATCGGTTACTAGTAACCTGAATTCGACCAAAGAAATGTGTGATTTTCGATAATTAAAACAAAATAACACATTAAATCACGGAATAAAGAGAAGAAACTGGGCATTCAAAATGTCGATGAGCGAATTATCCTACCCCCCATTTTATAGGGTTTACGTTTCTCAATCAGCCAATTTTTCTAAAACAAGAAATATTTTAGACGATTACACTTAAAAATATTACTAAAACACAGTCCTCATAACACGTTGACTTAACAATACATATCCGCATATAAACGTTTACAAACGTATCTTATCCGTCAGTAAGCGTATTAAAAACGAATCCAACAATTGACCCTTCTAATCTTTGCCCCGTCGAATCAAATAAACGACATAACTAAAATTCATATTAATTAAAACCAAAGTATTATGAAAAGTATTAGAAACACAGTTCAATTAATTGGAAACCTAGGTGCGGCTCCAGAAGTAAAAAACTTAGAAGGCGGAAAAACTGTAGCCAAGTTCTCTTTAGCTACTAATGAAAGCTATAAGAATGATAAAGGCGAGAAAATCACAGACACTACCTGGCATAATGTAGTTGCCTGGGGGAAAACTGCTGAAATCGCTGAAAAATTTCTTAAAAAAGGAAGTGAAGTTGCAGTTGACGGAAAGCTTAGCAATCGTTCTTATGAAACAAAAGAAGGTGAGAAAAAATACATCTCTGAAGTTATTATAAACGAAATAGTCTTGCTCGGTGGAAAGGATTAATTTTTTTTAATAAAAAAAAGGGCGCTTTAAAACAAAGCGCCCTTTTTTGTTATCTAATCCTTAGAAATTATTCCCATTTCGAACTTCAAAAGCTTCATTACTAAGACGTTTAAATATTTTGCTATCGCTCAAATATCAGTTATCTTTGCAGCTTCGTTTAAAGAAAAAATTAATGATAGACTTATTTGATAAACTCAATGCAAATCCTGGTCCTTTAGGACAACACGCAAAGGAAAGTCATGGGTATTTTACCTTCCCTAAATTGGAAGGAGAGATTAGCAATCGGATGACTTTTAGGGGTAAAGAAGTTCTTCAATGGAGTTTAAATAATTATTTAGGTTTGTCGAACCACCCTGAAATAAGAAAAGTAGATGCAAAGGCTGCAAAAAGATGGGGTATGGGCTACCCTATGGGTGCTCGAATGATGTCGGGAAACACTCCTTTGCACGAAAAGCTAGAAAAAGAACTGGCAGAGTTTGTGATGAAGCAAGATTCTATTCTTTTAAATTTTGGTTATCAAGGATGTATGTCAGCCATTGATGCTTTGGTTGATCGAAATGATGTGATTGTGTATGATGCTCAATCTCACGCATGCATTATAGATGGAGTAAGACTTCACCAAGGAAAACGATATGTTTATAAGCACAATGATATCGAAAATCTTGAAAAACAACTAGAGCGTGCTACTAAATTAGCCAATAAGCAGAATGGTGCCATCTTGGTTATTACCGAAGGCGTATTTGGAATGAGCGGAAACCAAGGGAATTTAAAAGAGATTGTTGAACTTAAGAAAAAATATAGTTTTAGATTATTTGTAGATGATGCTCATGGAATTGGAACAATGGGCAAAACTGGCGCAGGAACAGGTGAAGCTCAAGGAGTTCAAGATGATATAGATATATATTTTGGAACTTTTGCAAAATCTTTTGCCAGTATCGGAGCATTTATTGCAGGTAATGAAGAGGTAATAAACTACTTAAGATACAATACGCGTTCTCAAATATTTGCTAAATCTCTTCCAATGCCTTTAGTTGTTGGAGCTCGAAAGAGATTAAAGATGATGAGAACAATGCCTGAATTAAAAGATAAATTATGGCTAATTGCAAATGCATTGCAAAAAGGTCTAGTAAATGCTGGATTTAGTATTGGTACAACAAACACACAAGTCACTCCTGTTGTATTAGAAGGAGGTTTAGGCGAAGCAACGAACCTAACCTTGGACTTAAGAGAAAATCATGATTTATTTTGCTCTATTGTAGTCTATCCTGTAATCCCAAGAGGAATGATTATTTTAAGATTAATTCCTACAGCTATGCACTCGATAGAAGATGTAAACTATACGATAAAAACATTTACGAAGGTTAAAGCTAAATTGGAAGCAGGAGAATATAAATCAGACGAAATAGCAGCTGTCATATAGAATAAAGCAAAATTTCTAAAATAAAAAAGCCCAGATATCTGGGCTTTTTTATTTTAGAAATTT
>CAYPJC010000068.1:8403-8707 GCA_964410855.1 uncultured Flavobacteriales bacterium
CAAAAGCTAAGACCGTGAGCTCTTTTTTCGCTGTTTTCATGGCTAGTTTAAAATCCTCCGCTACTTGTTCATTTATCCATTGGTCTTGTGTGCCATATATAAATAGCACTTCTGAGTTTAAGTTTCTCAACTTTTCCGCATCCGTTATTGGCATTCCATAATACATCACACAAGCTTTTAATAAATTGCCTGCTTGCAAGGCTGTTCTTAGAGACCACCCTCCGCCAAAACACCATCCTATAGTAGCTAATTCTGCGTCTTCAGGCAATTGACTTAATGCAGCGTTTATAATTTTTTGGATTCT
>CAYPJC010000069.1:0-8705 GCA_964410855.1 uncultured Flavobacteriales bacterium
ATTCATTTTTACCTGTTTTGGCAAAATAAGAACCTTGAATCATTTCAATATGCTCATTGGTTGGTTCTTTATTGTCATGAAATTTAGGATAAATTTCTTTGTATTTTTTAATGAAAAGGTTTTTGATTATTGGTTCATCACTTATATAATTAGCAACTTTATCAATAAAAATAAGTGAAAGGCATTTTATGCCTTTTTCTTGTAGTTTTTGTTTTTTTGTAAAGTGGCGAAGTATGAGCCACTCCAATTGTAAAGCCCAAATACTTTGTACATTTCCAGAAGCTTGTTTTTCAAAAATTTCAACACCATTATGGAAACTAACAGACCATTTTCCAGTTCTTAAACTTTTGTTTATTCTGCTAATCGAATATTTTAAATAACTTGGGTTGTTCGTTACTTCACCTAAGTTATCTCCATCTTTCAGCCATTTTGTATTCTTAAATTCAATCTTTCCACTTGCCAATTGATGCCAAGCTTTAATTTTTGCTTGTATTGGATTCTTTCCATTTTTGGTTTCAGAAAGTTCCAATTTTAAGGTGGCTTCATCATTCTTTTCGGTAACGGTTAAGACTTCAATCTTTTTTACTAAACCTTGCTTGTAACTGTCATAAGGAGTCAAGCGATATGTTTTGTTTTTTGCAACTTTATGAGTTGCTGAATATCTAATTTTAAATAAAGGGTTGAGTTTCGCAATTTGTTTAATGGAATTTGGCGTGTCCATCCCCTCTTGTGGCTCATCCATTATGATGATTGGGTTTGTTCGTCCAATGGCTTCAATAAAAGGAATGTTAGCAAATAAATCTTCTCTTTTGGCTTGGTTCAAAATTTTGTCTTCCGAGTTAAAAGAAGCCAAAGTCATTACCATTATTTGTGGATGCTGTTCTTCTACAAAGTTGGTTACTTTGTTTAGTCGTTTACTACTGTATTCAAATGCTTTTGGTGTGAATCCGTAAATTTCTTCCAATTGTTTTTCAAAAGTTGAAAGCGTACTTAAAACGCCTTGTCTGATAGCAACTGAAGGTACAAGGATGATGAATTTTGTAAATCCGTAGTGTTTAAACATTTCGTAAATGGACTTAACGTAAACAAGTGTTTTTCCTGTTCCTGTCTCCATCTCAATAGTCAATTCTTTTTCGTCTTTGAGTTCTGCAATTTCTTCATCAATTCCGTTTTCAAGAAGAATAGTTTTGATATTTTCTGTCAACTGCTCATTTGAAAGCGTACAGATATTTGAACGAATACCATCAGTACAAGCATTGTCAAATGTGTTTTTGTCGTTTCCGTCAAATACATTTACAACAGATTTGATTGCGGTTTCTTGATATTCTAATAGTTCTAATTTTAATTCCATCAGTTTCCGCTTTTACTTTTGCTTATGTATTTCATTTTCTGTTCAGCTACTTTTAATGCTTTGCTTCCAAGCTCTTCATCTTTTATTTCATAAAGTATTCTTTCGCTTAGATACTGAATAAGCAAATCATCTTTGTCTAAATCCAATATCTCGGCAAGCTTTAGTATTTGTTCTTTTGTTGCTTTTCGTTCGCTTCTTTCTATTTTGCTGAGTATTGCAGCATCAATATCGAGTTTAGCGGAAACGTGTCTTAAAAGCAGTCCTTTTTTCTCTCTGTTTTCTCGGAGTATTTCGCCTATTGTTTTGTTTTTTTTCATTTATGAAATATCACTTGATTAATTACACTTGACAATTAATGTCAAATATATTCAGTCTTTTTGGATATTCAGTGATTTAGTCCGTCAAACTTATCAACTGTCTTGGAGCGGTGAAAAAAATAGCTCTTTTGGTTTTTTTAGGGTTGGCTTGCGTGTCGGCAAAAAACCAAAAGAGCTATTTGTGCGGTCGGTTGTTTTGTAATGGTGGGTAACTCGATATTAAACAATCTAATTACGACTCATTAAAACTCTAAAGTCAATTGCCCTTTCTCTTCCTTTTCTTTTAAATCTAAATTTGAAAGGGTAATTCCAAATAATCTCACTCCTTTTTCAGGTAATTGAGGTCCATTCAATAATTTTAATACACTGTTCCATATTAAATCTGAATTACTAGTATAACTTTCAAAGGTTTGTGAACGTGTTTTTTGCACGAAATCAAAATACTTAATCTTTAAAGTTACTGTCCGTGCTTTTCTGCCATTTTTAGTCAATCGCTTCATTACAGTTTCATGAATCATTCTTAACTCATCAATAAACTCTAATTCAGATTGCAAGTCTTCTGAAAAGGTATTCTCTGCTCCTATGGACTTTCTTATTCGGTTTGGTTTAACTTCTCTGTTGTCTTGAGCGGTAACGATATTATGATAGTGCTTCCCCGCTTTTCCATACCTTTTAATCAATTCTAATCGATCCAATTGCATTAGATCCTTACCAAAATATATCCCTGATTCATGCATTTTAGAGGCAGTTACCTTTCCTATTCCATGAAACTTTTCTATAGGCAATCGTTCTATAAATGCATGAGCGTCTTCAGGCAGAATCACACTTAAACCATCTGGCTTATCTAAATCAGAAGCTATTTTAGCTAAAAATTTATTAAAAGAAACACCCGCAGATGCAGTCAAGCCGACCTCCTCAAAAATTTCTCTCCGAATTAGTAGGGCAATTTTTATGGCCGATTTTAATCCTTTTTTATTGTAGGTAACATCTAAATATGCTTCGTCTAAAGAGAGGGGTTCAACTAAATCAGTATAACTTTTAAAAATGTGCATTATTTTCTCAGACACTTCTTTGTATCGCTCAAATCTTGGCTTAACAAAAACAAGACCAGGGCAACGCCTTGCAGCAATTTTAGAAGCCAAGGCAGAATGAACTCCAAAAGCTCTTGCCTCATAACTCGCAGCTGCTACTACTCCTCTTTCCCTTGACCCACCAACAGCAAGCGGTTTACCTTTTAATTCAGGATAATCTAACTGTTCTACAGAAGCATAAAAAGCATCCATGTCAATGTGAATAATCTTCTTAAGAAGTAGTTTGTCCTTATCCATACAATCTTATAAAGGAAGACATTTAGTTAAAATTATAAAAATAATACTTATTGGTGTTTGCACATTTAATGTATATACATATATTTGTCATATAAATTTAAAACTCAAACCAATGAAAAAAATATTAAGCATTGCATCCATCTTGTTTTTAGCTACCACTTTAACAGCAGGAGAAGGAGAAAAAGAACTAAAAGTAAATAAAAAAATAAGCTCGATTGAATGGACAGGTAAAAAAGTTACAGGTCAGCATCAGGGAACGATCATGTTAAAAGAAGGTTCAATTAATGTTGATGGTGATCAATTAATTAATGGCATATTGGTAATTGACATGAATACCATTATGGTTACTGATATTGAAGACGAAGAAACTAATGCTAAATTGAAAGGCCATCTTTATTCAGATGATTTCTTTGGAGTTAAAAAAAATCCGACAGCTGTTTTAAAAATAAACAGCACAAAAAAAGTTAAAGATGATAACTATATCATCATGGCTGATTTAACTATTAAAGGACATACTGAACAAATTGAAATACCAGCTGTTATAATGATGGTAGATGATAAAGTAGTTGTTATTGGAGAGGTAGAAATTGATAGAACAAAATTTGGAATCAAATATGGTTCTGGCTCTTTTTTCGACGACTTAGGAGACAAAGCAATATATGACAATTTCACTGTGAAATTTAAAATAGCAGCAACTAGTTAAAGACTTAATTAATAAGCAGAAAAGACCTCGAAATCAAATTTGATTTTGGGGCTTTTTCAATTCGCCTCATTTTGCTTAGTTATTTATTCAGTTTATTGAAGCTTGCAATCCAACAGTTAACAGAAAAGCCTAACATTGCCCTATGATTAAAGCACCTTATTGATCCTTTGAATCGGGCTCTAGGCCTGCAGTTGCCACCTGATAAAGTAAGGGTTGAAAAGTATGGTAATTGTTTTTATCCAACATTACTATCTGGAAGCCTTTGTTCGTCAAATCTTTTGCAAAATGCAATCACCCAAAGCCTCCACCAATTATTACAACACGTGATAAATTTGTTTCAGGAATATTCATTTTTATATTGTTTTGAGAAGTCATGTAATTGAGAAGAAGAAAATGACGTCCCATTTGGCTTTTCCTGAGAAATATAAATAATTGCCTTAGCAACCTCTTTTGCTTCTATGGCTTTGTACTTTTTAAGCGATCCTAGAAATAGAAAATCCGCTTTTTTCATCCACCATTGAGCGATTCCCTCCACCAACCTTTTTTCTTTGCGCTTCCCCAGTAATAAAGAAGGTCTAACAAAAAAACAATTCTTTAAATTAAGATTGTTAACATAATCCTCAACCCTGCCTTTTGTCTTCAAGTAAAAGTTTGATGAGTTTGCATTTGCATCCAATGAAGTAATCATTGTAAAACATTCAACATTGGCTTTTTTTGCCCCATTAGCAATCTCTTTTGGCAATTGATAGTCAACGTATTCAAATTTCTCTTTTGAGCCTGCCTTTTTAATAGTCGTGCCTAGACAAACAAATACATCATCAACTTTAAAAAGCGACTGATATTTTTCAAGAGAACCAAAATCAACTATTACTTCTTTCACCTTTGATGATGAGTAATTTATTTGCTTTCGATTTCCAATAATTAGTTGATCATAATTTGTATCTACAACTAGTAATTTCACCAATTCAGTCCCAACTAGACCACTTGCACCAAAAATACTTGCAGTTTTCTTTTTTTCCATATAATCCTACTAATTTCGTCATTTATAAAACAAAGTGTCAACTCTAAGAGTTTAAAAAATATGGTAGAGCTAGAAAAAAAATATAACGAAGGTATTCGACTTTTAAAAGTTGGAAACTACTCAAAGTCATTAATCATCTTTGATGAATTAATTAAGAATTTCCCGAATGAAGCTGATTTTTGGAGTGAACGAGGTGTAATTTATTTTCATCTACAAAACAGAAACAAGTCATTATTTGACATGGACAAAGCTGTAGAATTACAAGCAAAAAAAAGCTACCGTTATTCGAGTCGAGCCTACATAAGAGGACACTACAAAATGACTTCAGAAGCAATTGAGGACTATAAAAAAGCCATTAAACTTGACCCTGAAGATGCTGTTGCGCAAAACAACTTGGGAATGCTAGAAGAACAAATGGGCTACAAAATGCAAGCTGACCAGCATTTTAAGATTGCTGATGATTTAATGAAGGATAAGGTTGACGGTAGATCAGATCATGGAATCGAAGGCGAACCTCTTGAAACTAGAAATATTCAAAAAGAAATTGATGAAGAAAATGCAAAAAAATCATTATGGTCCGAAATGCTGAAAATCATTTCGAAAGATGGAAGAAAGTCATTTTCTACTTTTATCAAATCGGGTTTTAAAAAGACTTAATCCCTAAAATTCTTTGCCAGAGACTTTGCATCACATCTTTCATTCCATCAAAAGATTGCTCCTTTTGAGTGATTTCGATTCCCTTATCTGTTTCGTTAATCAAATAGGTAAAAACAAAATCTCCTCCTCCATTATTAAATCCTTCAGTTAAGCCAAACCGAAGGTCATTCATTGCCACACCTTCCGGAGTTTGTTCTATCGTATAAAAACCTTTAGTCAACTTGATAAGTCGTTCAACCTCCGGATTATTTCGATATGGAGTTAACCATTGCTCATTTTTTGGAAATACATTCAATTTTAATGTTTGATTTTCATCAAAGAGAGAGTAATAAGTAATTAGGAATTCATTTTTAAGCTCAACATTACTGGTCCATAAAATGGTATTAAAAGGAGTTGGCCTACTATCAAATCGGACATATTCGATATTCTGTTTTTCAAGACTCCTTTGAAAAACAAGGTCAACATAGAGTTTTACACTCACACTCCATATCAGATAAACACTACTTAGCCATATTCCTATTCGATTAATTTTCGTCCGCTTTATACTCTTCCGATTGAAAAACAAAACACTTATCAAGCAGATTAGAAAAGGAAGTGTATATAAAGGATCAATAACAAAAATTGATTGAATCGCAATTCGCCAATCAAGTGGCCAAAGTAATTGCGTACCCCAAGTAGTAAATATATCTAATAGCGGATGAGTAAACATGGCCCAAAAAAATAATTGAGTCCATCCCCACCAGTCGCTTTCCTTTTTATTCTTGTAGAGTCGTTGAATTAACACCCCTAATATAGGAGCCATTAATAGTGAAAATACAATCGAATGTGAAAACCCTCTATGAATTTCTAGTCGTGAAACCGTATCCATAAACTGACCAGGTATGGTATCTAAATCAGGAATAGTTCCGCCAATTGCTCCCCAAAGCACCGCTTTATTACCGACTTTTTTTCCTAATACAGCTTCACCAACTGCTCCTCCAAGAATAATCTGAGTTAATGAATCCAAGTTTGCTTAAAAAGGCAAATCGTCATCTTCGTCATCAGCGCTTAGATCAGCCGTATTTAACGATGCTTGAGGCTCTTCCGTTGGCAAAGGAGCGTTATTTCCTTCTTGTACAGCACTTCCAATTTTGTCAATCTTCCATGCATCAATGTTATGGTACCATTTTCCATTATACTCACGAGAAGATACATTGAAGGCTACCTCAACTTCATCTCCTTGATTAAAGTTACGGAGAACGGCAATTTTATCATCTCCAAATAAACTAAAACAAACCTCAGGGTTATATTGAGCTCCAGTATCTAAAACAAAGCTTTGTTTTTTCCATTCCTTTCCAGCTTTGCTTTGACCACTTTCTAAGCTTAAAATCTGCTTTATTCTTCCCTTTACTGCTAAATTGCTCATGATCTAATCTTCTATTATTTCTATTTTATTGATTTTGCTACCTGCTTGAATTTCATCAATTATATCTAGTCCTTCAACTACCTTCCCAAAACAAGTATGATTTCCATCTAAGTGCGCCGTACCATTCCTGCTGTGGCAGACAAAAAATTGTGAGCCACCTGTGTTTCTTCCTGCATGAGCCATAGATAATACTCCCTTATCATGATATTGATTCTCACCGTCTAACTCGCAATCAATTGAATACCCTGGTCCACCGGCACCTGTTCCATCAGGGCATCCACCTTGAATTACAAAGTCAGGAATTACTCTATGGAAAGTTAATCCATCATAAAAGCCTTCCTTAGAAAGTTTTACGAAATTGGCAACAGTTTTTGGTGCATCTTTTTCGTATAAATCAACGACCATATCACCCTTTTCAGTAGCTATTTTTACTTGCATATTGTTCTTTTTGGATTACGAAATTAAGAATTCATCTGCTCATTCAAAAATTGAATTAATTGACTAAATGCTAACCCTCGATGACTGATTTTTGATTTGGCAATTAAATCCATTTCAGCAAAAGTTTGAATCGAGTTAATTGGCTTAAAAATTGGGTCATATCCAAAGCCTTTAGCACCCTTTCTCTCTATAGTTATTTCGCCTTTACAAATTCCTTCAAAAACATACTCTCTTCCTTTAAAAATTAAAGCTATTACTGTTCTAAATTGTGCATTCCTATTTTTAGAATTTTCTAATTCCTTCAGTAATTTGTCCATATTGGCATCGAATGATTTTTCTTCTCCAGCATATCGAGCAGAATAAACACCAGGCTCTCCGTTTAATGCTTCAACTTCAAGACCAGTATCGTCAGCAAAACAATCTTTACCAAACTTTTGATGAACAAACCTTGCTTTTTGAAGGGCATTTCCTTCTAATGTGTTTTGAGTTTCCTCAAGCTCTTTTTCGTAAGCTAAATCTAATAAGCTTTTAACTTTTATCTCTTTTGGTAATTGAACTTGTATTTCGTAAACCTTATTGGGGTTTTGAGTGGCAAATATAATGTCCATTAAATTATTTATCGTTTTACAAAAGAGCCGTTAATTTCCTCTCCATTGATAGAAAAGGAATAATAATAAAGACCAGCTCGCAGATTAATTACATTCAAGCTAGTCTGATAAAAGCCTTCTTGAACCTTTGAATTAAATTCATCCAACACCATTCTCCCTAGTTGATCATATACTTTTATATTTAATTCTCCGTCTAGCGGCAATACATACTCCATAACTAACGACTCAGATACTGGGTTAGGATATACATTTAGAACTATCTTTTCGTTAAATCCCTTTTCACAAAGTTGATTATTGGTTAACAACTGATCTACAACATTATTTACCATTTCAATTTTAACACAAGTAAAGTCAAGCTTTTCGTCAGCGTCTTTATTGAAAGTTCCACTGAATGTAAATGTGGATGAATTCCCTTTAAACAGTGTTCGATTAAACGTTTCTGTTATTTGATATTGGTTATTTAAATCTGCCGAAAGCTTGATAGATTCCATAGTATTTGATCCAGCATTAATAATTTGAGCTGAAACTATTAATTCTCCATTTGAATTCTCAGATAAGATAACTTTATCTAAAAGGGCATCTAAAAATGAAGGAATTGCTATTGCTACCTTACTGACACTATCACTACAATTACTGTTATTAATTGCTGTTAATTTAACAATAAACACCCCTGTATCATTGTATATGTATGAAGGAACTTCAGTTGAAGAAGAGTCTCCATTTCCAAAATCCCATATATATAGATTCGCATTTTTCGACTTATTATTCAAAGCAATATTAAACGGCACTCCACTACCATTATTCAATATATCAAAAACTGCTTGTGGCTTAGATACAACAACAATTTGCTTATAAATGGAATCCTCACAGCCATTAA
>CAYPJC010000070.1:0-8696 GCA_964410855.1 uncultured Flavobacteriales bacterium
GATTGAAGTGGTTCCAAATTTTTCTACTTGAATACCCAACTCAACAATATCTCCTTGTTTTGCCGAGCTAACAAAATTAATTTCTGACATAAATTTGGTTGCAATCTTTTTGTTATCAAATTGAATCATGGTATAAAGAGCAGCTTCTTCATCAATCCATTGCAACAATCGACCTCCAAACAAATTATTGTTTGGATTTAAATCCTCAGGCTTCACCCATTTACGACTATGAAAATTCATTTTTTTTGCAAATTTACACTATCTCTATTCAACTTATAGAACGATGTAGTTTTCTTCTTTAGATTTTTTCAATTTGATGTTTTTTGTATCCTAACAAATATTATCTTTGCGCCCCTAAAAAATGGCGAGGTAGCTCAGTTGGTTAGAGCGTCGGATTCATAACTCGGAGGTCGGGGGATCGTGCCCCCCTCTCGCTACACTAAAAGCTGGAAATATTCCAGCTTTTTTCGTTTATATAATGCATTTCTTAATCAATTTGAAAAATAAAAAATAAAAAAATGGGCTTAAATCTGCCCAAAACCTCCGATTTTATTAACATTCAGACGTTTTTTTCAACAAAATGGCCTCTTTCTTCCTGAAAAGCTTGCACCACTTAGGTTTTAATCTATATTTGTAATGACTTCAATGAAGTATTAATCTAATTTTTTAACCAAAATTCAAAAAAATGAATAAATCTGAATTAATCGATTCAATGGCAGAAGGTGCTAACTTATCAAAAGCTGATGCAAAAAGAGCTTTAGATGCTTTTTTAGATTCTACAGGTGGTGCACTTAAAAAAGGTGACAAAGTTGCTTTAGTAGGATTTGGAACTTTCTCAGTATCTCACAGAGCTGCTAGAAAAGGAAGAAATCCTCAAACAGGAAAAGAAATTCAAATCGCTGCAAAAAACGTAGTTAAGTTTAAAGCAGGAAGCGAACTTTCTTCAAAAGTTAAATAAGAATAACTCTTATACTTAAAAGCCTGATGAGAAATCATCAGGCTTTTTTTTGCTTTTTTTTTAAATAAATCACTTTGTTACTCCTTGTGCAATATTTGTAATTACACGTGCAGCTCATTCTCCAGAAACCACTGTTGCATTTAAATAACCATTAAGTAGGGCTTGCTGAATATCTTTTAATTTGGGTTGCGCATTTACTACTCTAAAGTGTTTAAGAAAGTGTTCTACCTCTATTCAAAACATACTTTTTAGTTCTTTTTCTACTCCCTATATTAATTCATTACTGCTTAGCTTGTGATTTTTTTGATTGAATTAGTCATACATTTAAAAGGCTTAAGCCATCGATTAATTTTAGCGCAGTAATAAAATAAGTCATTGCTAGTGTAAATTGTTCAATTATTATTATTTTATTTTACATCATGAGAATCGATAAATTCATTTGGGCTTGCAGAATATTTAAGACAAGAAGCTTAGCTACCAAAAATTGCAACTTAGATAAAGTTAAGTTGAACGATAAACTGACAAAAGCTTCAAAAAGCCTAAACCCAAATGATCTAGTCTCGGTAAAATTCAATCCAATTTGGAGAGTTTATAAAGTTTTAGACTTCCCAAAATCAAGGATCTCTGCTAGTTTGGTTCCTCAGTATATGATTGAAGTAACACCCAAGGAAGAACTGGATTTATACAATGAATTTATAGAGAACCAACGGGAAATGAAATTTTCAGGATTTAGGGGCCGTCCAACTAAGTTAGACCGCAGAAAGATAGATAAATTCAAAGCATAAAAAAAAGGCTCATTCTTAGAATGAGCCTTTTTTTTATCTATTTATGTTCTGAAAGAATTATTTCCCTTGAAGCTTTGCTTTCATTGCAGTATACTTAGCGTCATCGCCAACTATAGCGTATATTTTGACCAATGAAGCCATTGTACTTTGATCCTCAGGGTCTAGTTTATGAGCATTTTCTAAAGCTGGTCGTGCTTTTGCAAATAATTCAGTGGCTTTTGACGTAGCTTCTTTGTATTTAACAGATTCATTTAAGTCATAAGTACTAGCTTTGTTGTTCCACTCAGCTCCTTTATTGTAATACATAGCTCCTAAATTGTAGGCAGCATCAAAAAATGTTGAATCTACTTCGAGAGCTTTTTTATAATTCTCTGCTGCTAGATCTGTTGAATCTAATTGATCGTAAATAATACCCCTATTGTAATATAAAGAAGGGTTTTCAGGGTCATTTGCTATCGCTTTGTCAAAATTAGCTAAGGCTTCATCAGTTTGACCAGTAACTAAAAGATAACTGAGCTCTTCTTTGATTAAATCATCATTATCAGGATAAACTACTAAACCCTTTCTAATTGTTTCAATCTTCTTTGCAGTGTCATTCCTCTTATCATATATATTAGCTATAAAAAAATAGATGTTCGGCCCACCATATTTAATTCTTGTTAAAGCTGTATAATAAGATAACGCTTCATCTTCTTCTCCTAATCTCTCAGCAGCCAGAGCTGTATTATACATTCCTAAAGAGTCAACTCTACCCAAAAACATATTTATTTCGATAGATTTCTCAGAATACTCTTTAGCTTTAGCATACTCTTCAGCTTGAAAATACTCTACCCCTTTATTTACAAAAGCATTTGCCAAGTATGGAAATTTATTGCCAATTATATCTCTAAAATAAGTAACGTCATCAAACTCTGTTTTACGATTTGAAATATATCCAATCAATTTTAACATATCAGCTTCTTTATCTAAATCCAAATGATTAGATGCTTCATCCTGAATATTATACTTCATAGAATTTAAATAGTAATCGTAGGTATTTTCAAGCGCTTGTGGAAATTTAGCAGCGCAGTCTTTGTCTTGAGTAAGAGCCGCATTAAAATATAAGTTCCCGCCATAATACCATGTTTTAGCCCAACTATTGGTTTTAACATCTTTAGTTGCAGGCTCAATGGCCGCTATTCCTTTTTCCAATTCACTACACTCCTTGTCTCTTTCATAAGACTTGTTGTAGTTATAGGCACTTACTACCTTTGCTTTTTGAGCAAAAGCTGAACTTGCTATAAGAAGACAAGTCGTTGAAATAATTAGTTTCAAATTTATTTTCATTGTATTTATTTTTCTGTTGACAAATTTATGAAATATCAATTATCATCATCCTTATCAATTTCTTTGCCATCTGTGTTTTCTTCAGAATTTTCTTCATTTGAAGGTGAATCATTGTTCTCGCTTTCACCTTCATTTGAAACCTCTGACTGATTCTCACCTTCTAGTAATTCATCTGATTCTTCATCCACATCAACTTTTGCAACTGCTGCAATTGAATCATTCCCTTTAAGGTTTATGAGTCTAACGCCTTGAGTTGCTCTTCCCATAACCCTTAGATCAGCTGTAGCAATCCTAATAATTACCCCAGAACGATTAATAATCATTAAGTCGTTTTCATCAGTAACATTTTTAATTGCTATCAGATTCCCTGTTTTTTCTGTGACATTTAAGGTTTTCACTCCTTTCCCTCCACGATTCGTTACTCGATAAATTTCCGAGCCATCTTCTGGATCGTTCAAAAAAGAACGTTTTCCATAACCTTTTTCTGAAACAACTAAAACAGTTTCTTTTTTAGCTTCTCTAACAGAAATCATTCCAACAACTTCATCCCCTTCATTCATTTTTATACCACGAACACCAGAAGCATTTCGCCCCATAGACCTGACTTTACTTTCGTTAAATCGTATAGCTCGACCACTTTTAATTGCCATCATGATCTCATCTGTACCATTTGTCAATTTTGCTTCTAATAGTTTATCCCCTTCTCTAATAGTTATAGCATTTATTCCATTTACACGTGGTCTAGAATAAGCTTCTAATTTAGTTTTCTTTATCACTCCTTTTTTAGTACACATAACAATATAATTGTTATTAATGTACTCTTGATCTGTTAAATCTTTTACACAGATATATGCTTCTACGTTATCGCCTGGTTCAATGCTTATTAAGTTTTGAATGGCTCTACCTTTAGAAATCTTAGTTCCTTCAGGCACTTCAAAGACCCTCATCCAATAACATTTTCCTTTTTCAGTGAAAATTAGAAGGTAATTATGTGTAGTTGCTACAAATAAATGCTCCAAGAAATCTGCATCTCTAGTAGAACTTCCTTTAGATCCCGTTCCACCTCGATTCTGTCTTCTATATTCTGACAATTGTGTTCGTTTAATATAACCTGCATGAGAAATAGTTACAACCACTTCTTCATCCGGAATCATATCTTCAACGCTAAAGTCTTCAGCAGAATATTCAATAACAGATCTTCTTTCATCACCATATTTATCCTTGATCTCAAGCATTTCATTTTTGATGATGTCCATTCTCATCTCCTCATTTCCTAAAATTGCTTCTAAATGTCCTATCAATTTCATTAACTCAGCATGTTCATCTTTTAGCTTATCTCGCTCTAAACCAGTAAGTTTTTGCAGTCTTAATTCAAGTATCGCTTTAGCTTGAATATCAGAAAGGCTGAAGCGCTCAATTAATCCATTCTTTGCATCCTCAGGTGTTCTACTTCCACGAATTAATTTAATAACTTCATCTAAATGGTCAATGGCAACTATTAGGCCTTCCAGAACATGTGCCTTATCTTTCGCTTTTCTTAATTCAAATTCTGTTCTTCTAATAACAACTTCATGCCTAAATTCAACAAAATGACGAATCATATCCTTTAGATTCAACATTTTTGGACGTCCATTCACTAAAGCAATGTTGTTTACGGAAAAGCTCGTTTGAAGACCTGTGTATTTGAATAGGTTATTCATTACCACATTCGTTATGGCATCTCTTTTCAAATCGTAAACAATTCGCATCCCGTTACGATCTGACTCATCATTCAAATCAGATATTCCCTCAATCTTCTTATCGTTAACCATATCAGCTGTTTTCTTAATCATCTCAGCTTTGTTAACCATGTAAGGAATTTCGGTTACAATAATTCTTTCACGTCCGCTTGAAGTCACTTCAATTTCAGCTTTTGCGCGCAACACAATTCTTCCTTTACCTGTTTCAAAGGCATCTTTTACACCTTCATAGCCGTAAATAATTCCTCCTGTTGGAAAATCAGGAGCCTTTATATACTGCATTAAGCCTTCAATAGTGATGTCTTTATCATTAATGTAGGCAGTAATCCCATCAATTACTTCAGTCAAGTTATGAGGAGCCATATTGGTTGCCATTCCAACAGCAATTCCCGAAGCACCATTAACTAACAATTGAGGAATACGTGTTGGCAATACAGTTGGCTCCGTTAAGGAATCATCAAAATTTAAGCGAAAATCAACTGTCTCTTTGTCAATATCACCTAACATATCCTCAGATATCTTCCTCAATCGAGCTTCAGTATATCGCATAGCTGCTGGACTATCTCCATCAACAGAACCAAAGTTTCCCTGACCATCAACCAACATATACCTTAAAGACCAAGGTTGTGCCATTCTGACCATAGAATCATAAACTGCTGTATCTCCATGCGGGTGATACTTTCCCAGTACCTCTCCAACAATTCTTGCTGATTTTTTATGCGCTTTATTAGAGGAAACACCCAAGTCTTGCATTCCATAAAGAATCCTTCTATGAACAGGTTTTAGACCATCTCTTACATCAGGCAAGGCTCTACTAACTATAACCGACATTGAATAATCGATGTAAGCCGACCTCATTTCTTCCTCAATATTTATCTTAACTATTTTTTCGCCTTCTGCCATTTTTACAGTTTTGTCTAAGAATAAAAATAACCGCAATTCGCGGTTCTAATTAGTTTCGAAAATAGTTATAAATAGTAGGTAATTCACTAATTTAAACAGCAAAATACTAACAAAATTTTGTTGATAAAAGAGCTTTGGACTGACTTTTGAAAGAGGGTTAATAAAATAATTTTGATTTGATTTTAAATATGCTAAACTTTCCCTTTGGAAACAACTATTTTAGCCTTTCAAACGTTTTATTAAAAACACATCCTATGGAATCTAATTTTTCACAAAGAGTAAAAGATGTTATTACATACAGTCGAGAAGAAGCTTTGCGCCTGGGACATGACTACATTGGTATTGAGCACCTTTTGTTAGGAATGATTCGAGAAGGTCAAGGAATTGGAATTCAAATACTGAATACGTTAGGAGCTGATTTAAATGAACTAAGAAGAAAAATAGAGAGTTCGACTAAAGTTGGAAGCAGTTCTATTAATCATCTTTCAAATATTCCGTTAGTAAAGCAAGCTGAACGAGTTCTAAAAATAACTTATTTGGAAGCCAAATTATTCAATCAAAGTTTAATTGGAACAGAACACCTTTTACTTTCAATCTTAAAAGACGCAAACAATATTGCAACACAAGCTTTAGAAGATCAGGATGTGAATTATGACTCGGTTAAAGAAGAGTTGGAAAGTATATTATCAAATAACCCAAGTGCAAAAACTGATTTACCTGGAAGTCCAACAAATGATGATGACGAAAGTGAGTCATACATGGGTGGTTCAGGCGAATCAAGCAGCAGAAGTGGGTCTGAAGGTACTGGGAAATCATCAGATTCTAAGTCCAAAACTCCTGTATTACACAATTTTGGGAGGGATTTAACTGAAATGGCAGAAGATGATAAATTAGATCCAGTTGTTGGTAGAGAGCTTGAAATCGAACGAGTTTCCCAAATTTTAAGTCGTAGAAAAAAGAACAATCCAATTTTAATTGGAGAACCCGGAGTTGGCAAATCTGCTATCGCTGAAGGTCTTGCTCTAAGAATTATTCAAAAAAAGGTTTCAAGAGTGCTTTTCAACAAACGAATTGTAACACTCGATTTGGCCTCTTTAGTTGCAGGAACTAAATATAGAGGTCAGTTTGAAGAGCGAATGAAAGCAGTTATGAATGAATTGGAAAAATCTCCAAACATTATACTTTTTATTGATGAAATTCACACAATAATTGGTGCTGGCGGAGCTTCTGGATCGCTTGATGCTTCCAATATGTTTAAGCCTGCCTTAGCCAGAGGAGAAATTCAATGTATTGGTGCTACTACTTTGGATGAACATAGACAATACATCGAAAAAGACGGAGCCTTAGAAAGAAGGTTCCAGAAAGTATTAGTTGAGCCTACAAATGCTGAACAAACAATTCAAATTCTAGATAATATAAAGGACAGATATGAAGCGCATCACAATGTGAACTATACCCCTGAAGCTATAAAAGCTTGCGTTACACTAACAGATCGCTACATGAGTGATCGTCATTTGCCAGACAAGGCAATAGATGCGTTAGATGAAGCTGGATCACGGGTTCATATAACCAACATTAAGGTTCCTCAAAACATAATTGATATCGAGGAAAAAATTGAGGATGTTAAATCTCAAAAAAACAAAGTAGTTCGAAGCCAGAAATATGAAGAAGCTGCTAAGTTAAGAGACTCAGAACGTCAATTAAGTGAAGCTTTGGACGAAGCAAAAATTGCTTGGGAAGAAGAAACCAAAAATCATAGAGAAACGGTTAGTGAAGAAGATGTTGCCGAGGTAGTTGCGATGATGACTGGCATCCCTGTTCAACGTGTTGCTCAAAAAGAAGGCAAAAAACTTGTTAAAATGTATGATGACATTCACGAAAAAGTGATTGGTCAAGACGACGCCATTAAGAAGGTGGTTAAAGCAATACAAAGAAATCGAGCTGGCTTAAAAGATCCGAATAAGCCGATTGGCTCCTTTATTTTTCTAGGACCAACAGGAGTTGGAAAAACTCAGTTAGCAAAGGTATTAGCGCGTCATTTATTTGATAATGATGATGCCTTAATCAGAATTGACATGAGTGAATACATGGAGAAATTTGCTGTTAGTAGATTAATTGGTGCACCTCCTGGCTATGTTGGATATGAAGAAGGTGGTCAATTAACAGAAAAAGTTAGAAGACGCCCCTACTCTGTCATTTTGTTGGATGAAATTGAAAAATCACATCCAGACGTGTTTAATTTGTTACTACAAATATTAGACGATGGTCAAGTTACTGATAGCTTAGGAAGAAAAATAAGCTTTAAAAACACGATTATAATTATGACGTCAAATATTGGAGCACGTCAACTAAAAGATTTTGGCCAAGGTGTGGGTTTTTCAACTGCAGCGAAAAAAAATAGTTCAACAGACCATGCAAAAGGAGTTATTCAGTCTGCTTTAAAGAAAACGTTTGCTCCAGAATTTTTAAATAGAATTGATGACATGATGATATTTAATAGTCTTAATAAAGAGGATATTAATAAAATCATTGATATTGAATTAGAAGGTTTATACAGCAGAACGCGTGAAATGGGTTTTACGGTAGAAATTTCAGATCCTGCAAAAGACTTTATAGTAGATAAGGGATATGATGCCGAATATGGTGCAAGACCTTTAAGCCGAGCTATTCAAAAATATGTGGAAGATCCTTTAGCAGAAGAAATTATTCAATCACATTTAGAAGAAGGTGATTTAATCAGCATTAAACTAAGTAAAGACAAAAAAAGCATAAAACTAGACATCATCAAATCAAAGAAGAAGTTATTAAAACCAAGTCAGCCAAATAAAGAGCTTCCAAGTAATAAACCAGATGATAAGAAGAAAGATGAATAAATACTGAATAAAAAGGGGACAAAGCTATTTGCCCCTTTTTATTTATAACTTTTCCATTAAGAGTTATTCCATAAATTTCATAGCTGTCAATAAACAATTCTCATTTAAAGCC
>CAYPJC010000071.1:0-8642 GCA_964410855.1 uncultured Flavobacteriales bacterium
TGTTATCTGTATAATATTCGACTAATTTTACAACTTGCAATGAATTGGTTTAAACCTTCATCAATGGGGCTTATTTGAAGTTGAATTTTAGATAATTAACTGCTTGTGCAACGGTTGCCTTTGTTATGGGCTTTTTTTAAAATTTCATTTGAAGATTATTATATGGATTTTTAGGTAGAAATAAGATGGTGGCTAAGTTTTTGACTCAACCACCATCTTATTTTACAATCTCTTTATTCTAATTTATTTATCGTCAACATTATTAAAGCCATATAAATGATAAAGATAAAAGTAGAAATCACAAATGATGCCCAATCATTCATTAAATAAGGTTTTATGAACAATAAGGATTGAATTTGTATACACGAAACACCAAATAGAGCCATTGGTATTGCTAAAACTATCTTGTTCCTTTTTTTATATCTATCACTAATAATCTTTTTTCTAAGGAAGAGTAGTAATGTATAAATTATATAAGATATTAATAATAGTATGAAAAAAACTTTTTCAGTCATATCAAACAGATGTAATTGCACCACCTATAAAGCCTTGAGCAAAAGCCTTTCCATATCCTTTTTTACGACCTCTTTTTATTTCTTGAAGACCTTTTTACCATGATGTTTGTATAGTTTGACCCAATCTGAAATAGTGTTGGTTCGCAACCCTAGGAGTAAGGATTTTTTTTACTTCATTCCTTTCTTATACATAGAAATTACTAAAGCCCTTAGGAGTTCTTTTTTCGATTTACTTGCTGTCCGGTAGGTCTTTTTTCCATCTAATAAAGATACGAAAAATAAATAAATTATATCGTTATTTAACCACCTACTTAATAGCGTTTCTTTATGAGACTGTATGCTTCAAGGTAAAGTGCAAAGAATATCGAAATGAAAAAGTAATAGTTTATCCTAAATGTAGCGATACCTTCAATAATTTATTGACAAAATACAGCCTAATTGCAAGACTATTTTTTGGGTGGCTGCATTCCTTTTTGCTTGGCCATGTCTTCCAACCTTTTTTGGAATCCTGACTTCTTCTTTGATTTTGGCTTTTTCTTATTTACTTCAATCTTAGCTCGTATGGCGTCTTCGTTAATGAATAACTTTTTAATTAAGAGTGTTTGACCAATAGAAATAATGTTTGCTAGAAAATAGTAATAACTAAGACCTGAAGAGTAGTTGTTAAAGAAAAACAACATCATTATAGGCATTAAATAAGTCATGATCTTCATTTGCGCCGCCATCGGACCCTCAGCTGCTGCACCCATGGTCATTTGACTATTCATTTTGGTGTACAACATAATAGATACCGCCATTAAAAGCGTAAATAAACTAACGTGATCTCCGTAAAAAGGAATAGAGAATCCTTCAGGGAAAGTATAGATAGAATCATAAGTCGATAAATCATCTGCCCATAAAAAACTCTCTTGCCTCAACTCAATAGAGGCTGGAAAAAAGCGGAACATGGCAAACAAAATGGGCATTTGAATCAACATCGGCACACAACCACTCAGGGGATTTACACCCGTTTGTTTGTAAAGCGCCATCATTGATTGCTGCTTTTTCATCGCATCATCCTTATACTTTTCATTGATCTCTGAAATCTCAGGTTTTAACACCCTCATTTTAGCTCCCGACAAATATGTTTTATAAGTAATAGGAGATAGAACCAATTTTAATAAAATGGTCAAAATCAAAATGATAATACCATAATTTAATTCGAAGCTATCTAAGAAATTGAATACTGGAATTACAGCAAATTTGTTGACCCAACCGAAAATACCCCAACCTAAGTCGATAATATCTTGAAGTTCATTCCCATGGTCATTTAAAACATCATATTTATTTGGACCAAGGTATAAACTCATTCCAAATTTTTCGATTTTACTACCACTTACCGGAATAGTCAATGAAGTGGTCATCTTCTTAACATAATCCATTGATCCTTCATCAGTCTCTGTTTCTGCAAAAGATTTAGATTTTTCAAAAAATTCATCTGCAATTATGGTCAGATTAAAAAACTGTTGCTTGAATGAAAGCCATTTAATAGCCGATTCAAACTCCAATCGTTCATCACTCATTGCACCTAGATCATCTACATCTTCATTTTTATATTTATAAAAAATAGTAGTGGCATCTCGTTGTGCCTTTAATGTTTTCTCTTGATTTGGAGCATTTAACACCCAGTCTAAATAGACCTCACCATCTCTCATGTCCATCAATTGGTCCATTCCAACCATATTGATATCGAAACTTAAAAGGTAGTCATCTCCAGTAATGGTGTAGATGTATTCGATGTATTTATCTGGTCCTGCACTTAGCTTAAAAGAGATATCCTTTTTACCTTCCCCGTAAATTGTAAAGTCGTTTTCCGTTTGGGTTTCGAAAATTAACTCATCGGTGAAAATATTTTTGTTATCACGAGTGAAAAAATTCAAACCAAAGTTTGAGCTACTATCAAACAATAGCAATTCAGCTCCATCATATGTTTGATAATCCTTCAATACGGCAGCGACTAATTGACCACCTTTTGTATTAAAGGTCAATTTCATCAAATCAGTTTCTACCTCAATAAGCCTAGATTCTTGATTTGCGGCCCCTGCAAAACTTCCATATAGATTTATTGCCTCAGCATTAACCATTGAATCATTAGAGGAAGACTGTATAGCCTCTTTCTCAACTAAATTCGATTGATTATCTGAGACTTGATGCTCTTCCATGAGCATTTCATCCAATCTAGATCTTTCTTGTCTTACTAGCTCAAGTGAATCATTGGTTCTTCTTTGAACTGCAATTTCAGCGTCTGAAGGCGAATTCCAAAGACTGAACCCTAAAACGATTGCTCCAATTAAAAGCAATCCAACAAATGTATTCTTGTCCATTAATTAATCTTTCTTATTTTTTTCTTTTATTGAAGCAGCAATAAAATCCACAAATAACGGGTGGGGATTTAAAACGGTGCTGCTATATTCTGGATGAAATTGTACACCAACAAACCAAGGATGATTCACATTTTCAACTATCTCTACCATTCCACCTTCGGGGTTCATACCCGTTGCAACCATTCCTGATTGCTCAAAAGCTTCTTTATATTTATTATTAAACTCATATCGGTGTCTGTGACGTTCAGTAATCAATTCTTTTTTATAAGCGTTGTAAGCAATTGAGTCAGAATTAATTTTGCATTCGTATGCTCCCAATCGCATAGTGCCTCCCTTGTCTGTCACAGCTTTTTGCTCTTCCATTAGGAAAATCACTGGATTGCTTGTCTGCTCTTTTATTTCTGTTGTGTGAGCGTCGGATAATCCAATTACATTACGTGCAAATTCAATTACTGCACATTGCATTCCCAAACAAATTCCAAAAAAGGGAACTTTTGCTTCTCTAGCATATTTTACTGCCTGAATTTTACCTTCAATTCCTCGTTCTCCAAAACCTGGCGCAACTATAATACCATCCAGACCACTTAATTCTTTTTCAACATTTTCAGCAGTTATTGATTCAGAATGCACCCATTTAATCTCAACAGAAGATTCCTTTGCTGCACCTGCATGTATCAAAGATTCATGGATTGAAATGTAGGAATCTTTTAATTCAATATACTTACCAATCAATCCAATTTTTAAGCTTTGTTTTGGGTTAGTTAAGCGTTCTAGAAAGCTTTTCCATTCTTTAATCTGAGGCTTTTCCTTTAAAGGCAAACTCAATTTATTGAGAACTACTTGATCTAGTTTTTCATCCTGCATTCTCACTGGAACCTCATAAATCGTATCAACGTTCTTTGATTCGATAACCGCCTCCAAGGAAATGTTGCAAAAAAGAGCCACCTTTCGCCTAATTTCATCAGATATACTGTATTCTGTTCTTAGAACTAATATATCAGCCTGTACACCACTTTCTAAAAGTTGCTTAACTGAATGCTGAGTTGGCTTTGTTTTTAATTCACCAGATGATGCTAAGTAGGGAACTAAGGTTAAATGAATAACGATACAGTCTATTTCAGGATCCCATTTCAATTGACGCACCGCCTCAATATATGGAAGAGACTCAATGTCGCCAACGGTCCCTCCTATTTCAGTAATTACAATATCATATTTGCCCGTTCTTTCAAGTAAGCGAATTCTTCTTTTAATTTCATCGGTAATGTGCGGAATAACTTGAACCGTTTTACCTAAATAAGCCCCTTCTCTTTCTTTGTTAATTACATGCTGGTAAATGCGACCAGTAGTTACATTATTTGCTTGAGAAGTAGTTGTATCCAAAAATCGTTCATAATGACCTAGATCCAAGTCTGTTTCTGCTCCATCTTCTGTCACATAACACTCACCGTGCTCATAAGGATTTAATGTCCCAGGATCAACATTAATGTATGGATCAAGCTTTTGGATAGTAACAGAATATCCTCTTGCTTGAAGCAATTTAGCCAATGAGGCAGAGATTATTCCCTTTCCTAAAGAGGATGTTACACCACCGGTAACGAATACGTATTTTGTTTTAGATTTGGGCATTAGAGCAAGTTCCAGTTTTGTATTAACTGGGCGCAAAATTAAGACAATAAGATGGGCTAAAAAACAGAATTACTTAAAATGTCAAACTCACTCCTAAACTTGGCAATATCGGCAGCTGATTAACTCGCTGATTGGTTACACGATTGACATAAAAAATATTTTCTCTATCATAAACATTCGTAACACTAAAAGTTGCTTCTAAAATTGAATGTTGCGTTAAAACAAATCTTCGCTTCAATGAAACATCAAATCGATGGTACCAAGGTAGGCGCCCACCGCCCAATTCTCCGTAGCGGATTCCTAAATCTCCATTTTCTGCCGTGTAATCTTCATTTATTGAACCTTGAAACGTCAAGTTTTCATGAAAACCAGTTGTTTGAGTCACAGGAAATCCTGACCCAAGATTCCAACGGGCATCAAAAGTCCAAACTAAATCTTTTCCAAAACCATAAGACCCTACTAGATTAACATTATGTCGCCTATCCCAAATAGGATTATAATTTTGGACACCATCCCATCGATCAACATAACCCCAAGAATAAACTGCCCAAATACTAAGCTGTTTTCTGTCATATTTAACTAAAAAATCAACACCATATGCATCCCCTGTTTCTATGACATAATCTTTTTTTTGCGAATCGGGTATCGATTCATTTTCTGCGTTATCTTCATATAACTTATTCCTATTGATATTGGTCAATTGGTTAAACCACTTATAATAGCCTTCAACATTTAGGCTTAAATTATTCGTTATATCAAGCTCAAAGCCAAAAATTGCATGGGTTGCTCTCTGCAAAGGATTATCTATTTTAAGTGTGGACCCATCCTCCTCCGTAAATTCATCCTGGAGATTATCAGGGCCCGATAAAAACCCATAGAATAAATTAACAACATCTCTATCAGATGACGCACTGAGTAAATTTTGAGAATATAATCCACCTGCTCCTTTTAGCCTAAAATTATTTGTTACATTGTATTTAAATCCAATTCTTGGCTCTGGAGAAAGAGTGGTTAAAGAAGCATAATAATGAAGCCTCATGCTTGGCTCAACAATAAAATTCCCGAAAGCAAATCTATATTGTAAATAAGTAGCTATTTCTGTAGTGTTCTGTTTTTGTTCAATCCTTTGATTTACACTATTTGTAAATCCAAAATCAGTTGTAAATCCCAATATTTCAAATCCAAATTTAGATTCATTATCCCCCCTAAAGTTGGTAAAATTCATTCCCGCATTAAACCCATTTATTAAACTGCTCCTATCTGTTACATCTGCTGAAATATCTGATTCTTCAGCACTTATTTGATAACTGCTGTATGCAATTGTACCATCAATTAATGTTGTTGATCGCGCAGGTATAAGCACAAAATTTGCTCCCCCTCCATACTGGTTCCAATTTAAGCCAGCCACATTGGGATAATTAACTGCGTCATTGTAATTAAAACCGAAAAAACTCACTTTTGAACCATTGCTTCCATTTAAAGATATCTTTCCATAAAAATCACTGAATGAATATGGCAAGCCTGCTGAATCAGCATAATCATAAATAACCGGTGCCGTTTTATCTAGATAAGAGTTTTTGTAGGACAGAATGAAAGACGAACTCCCCCCACCTTGAGTTTTTGGTTTTGATAATGGCCCCTCCAACAAAGCTTTTGCACCAAAAGTGCTCGCAGAAAACTTACCCGCTATTCGGTTCTTATTACCATCTTTAGTCTTCAAATCCATTATTGAGGATATTCTACCACCGTATTCTGCTGAAAACCCACCTGTATATACGTCTGCTGTTTTTAAAATATCAGTATCAAAAACAGAAAAAAGTCCAATTGAATGAAATGGATTATATATAACCATCCCATCTAACATCACTTTATTTTGAATAGGCGAGCCTCCACGAATATATAATTGACCACCTTGGTCTCCAGTAAATATTACACCGGGAAGAACTTGCAGGTATTGAGCTAAATCAGGATCTCCTCCAATAGCAGGCATTTTCCTTATGTCTTTCGGAGTTAATTTAGTTACCGACATTTTCACCGTAGTCTGTGACTCAATTTTAGACGCATTAATGGTTACTTCTCCAAGATCGTAACTTGATTCATTAATAAACAACTTATAGCTAAGCATCTGATTGGCTTTCTTAAATTCTATTTCAATTTTAGCTGAATCGAAGCCCATGGATGTAGATAGTAAGGTGTATTTCCCAAGAGGTATATTTGTTAAATTGAAATACCCATTATCATCGGTTGATGTTCCAAAAGTAGTTCCAACAAGGTATACATTGACAAAAATAGCAGGTTCTCCTGTTTTTTCTATATAGACAAATCCCTTAACAGTTCCTGTTTGGCCAATACCATAAAGAGTAAATCCAAGAAAAATACAACTGAAGAATAAAAACTTAAGAAAATTCATTAAAAAAATTTAGGCGACAAATATATGGATTCAAAAAATGCAATAGTGTCTTTTAACCTTAATTGACACATAAACTACCTTAATTGTTGTATTCGATTAGTGTAAAATTTCAAAGACTAATTCTTGCAATATTTCAAAGCTGTTCAAACTACTACCAATACCCTTAGATTGTAAGTCAGCCTTGCGAAGGGATGAAATAACACGAGCTATTTTCTTTATGGAATAATTTTTAGCTGCTTTTTGATAATCGGATACAAAAAATGGGTTAACACCAAGCTTCGCAGCAATTTCCCTATTGGAAAGAGTTTTTACTGTATGATATAAAAGCAGTTGCGAAAAAAAACGATACATCGCCGGCAGAATCATAACAATAGGATTAGACTTTTCATTTCTTCCAAAATGGAGAATAATACGATTCGCTTTTAAAACATTCCTTTCTCCTAATGCACTATTGAGTTCGAAAACATTGTAATCTTTACTAATTCCGATATTTTCTTCGATAGTCTTCGGGTCTATTTCATATCCTGGAGATAGGTTTAGAATTAGCTTGTCTAATTCGTTACTTATTTTACTCAAATCAGTCCCTAAAAATTCAACTAACATTAAAGAGGCTTTAGGAGATATCGAAAATCCTTCTCCCTTCAAATACTGATCAATCCAAGGAGATGCTTGATTATCATATAATCTTTTTGAAGTAAAAAAAACACCCGATTTCTTTACTTCTTTAGTAAAAGCAGACCTGCCATCTACTTTTTTATTTTTTACGCATAACACTAGGATAGTAGTTGAAGAAGGGTTCTTTGCATAGTTGCCCAAATCTTCGATTCGTTTTAAATTCTGTGCCTCTTTTACAATAACCACATTATAACTTGCCATCATAGGATAGCGTTTAGCAACCGATTCAACTGTTAACACATCAGAATCTAAACCGTACAGAATTGTTTGGTTAAACTCCTTTTCGTTTTCATCAAGCACACTTTCTTCAATTAAGGTGCTGATTTGATCTATATAATAATCCTCATCTCCGCTTAACAGATAGATTGGATAATATTTCTTATTTTTTATGTCTCTAACAATCTGATTATATTCCAACGGACTACCTATTTTTGTAGATGAGAAATGAAAAAGCTGAATTTACCTGCCTACGAATATAAGTTAAAGCAGGAGGGCAAAAAAACTAAAATTTTTGATGCGCTTCGCAAAAAATATTTGGTTTTAACACCTGAAGAATGGGTTCGCCAACATGTCATTCATTACCTAATTGAAAACCTCAATTTTCCGAAGGGGCTAATTGCAATTGAAAAAGGATTAAAAGTAAATGGTCTAAGCAAGAGAACCGATATATTGGTTTATTCGAGAGAAGGTCACCCCATCTTTATGGTTGAATGCAAATCGCCAGACGTAAAAATCACTCAAGATGTCTTTGATCAAATTGGCCGTTATAACATCAGTTTAAAATTACCGTATCTAATGGTAACTAATGGATTGGATCATTTTTGTGCAAAAATTGATTTTGACAATGAAAAATTTAATTTTTTAGAAGAAATTCCGCAATTTGAGAACCTCTATGTTTAAGAATACACTTGTTTTATTAGTCAGCCTACTTGCTTTTGAAACAGCTTATTCTCAAGGAAATCAAAAATTTGGTTTTGAACTTATTGAGCATCTAAAAAAAGTTACTGAAAATGAAATGGTTCCGCTTTTAGTTGAGGGTGAGTCAACTCATTT
>CAYPJC010000072.1:0-6564 GCA_964410855.1 uncultured Flavobacteriales bacterium
CCGGTAAGTTGCTATTTTCTGCAATAGGGAATAACGTGGTATCCAGAGTAAATATTGACAATACTGGGATTGTTACTGTATCAAATCTTCAAACTCAATGGACCAGTATTAGTGGAATTTCATTTATAGCAGATTGAACGATTAAAGTTCCAAAAATTTCATCAAAACAAATCCCTTATTTAAAATGAATACAATTAAAGCAATAAAACCTGGCCCAAAACCAAAAAAAGAAAATGGAACACCAGACAGAAGAAGTCGTGTTACTCCAGAAACTAAGCCCAAACATCCCAAATTAAAGCCTCATAAGCATAAAACTGGCGATTAAATGATGTTAACCAGGTCCCTTTAACTTTGTAAATTATGTATCTTAATGAACAATTAATACTTAGATTATGAAATCTTAAAAAAGTTTATTTTGATGCTTTCAAGAGCTTATTGAAAAAAGAGTTGGAAATAGAAGATAATTGTCTTGGCCTTGTAGGAATTAATGAGTCTGGGAAGTCAAATTTGCTGTATGCTATTAATGTTTTAAAAGAAGGTAGAAATCTTAGTTCAGCAGATACCCCTAAGATGGAGGATAAAAAACATAATCCATCTTTACGGTTTGATTTTGAACTAACAAATGATGAACGAAAGTTCCTATTAGATGAAATACTAATTTGGTCAGAGTCAAATACTCTAGTAGGAAAAAGCATTAAAAAGTCAACTTTTAGCTGGATTTCGCCATGTTCCATTGAAGAAAGTGGAAGTTGTTTTAGTTTCAGAAATGACTACTCAAAATACCAATGAGAATATATGCTTGCTGACAATTTACTAATTCAACTTTAAGCAATTTCATAATTACATAGTGTAGTTTTAAAATATCGCCCAATATATAAACCATGGGGCTTATAATCAAAATGCAAAAATAGATAGACTACGATACAAAATTACTCCCACCTACACTTTGTTTCGGACGGGCAAGCATCCCACACTCCACACTCCACACTCCACACTTCAAACTTCAAACTTCAAACTCCAAACTTCTCATTATTTTTCAACACCCCCTATTCTTCTCTTCAATTTGATTTACTTTTGGAAACTTAATAGACCAATTAAATTAAACCATGCCGAATATTCAAGAATTAGAAAATACAGCATCCCAAGTAAGAAGAGATATCGTAAGAATGGTTAATGGAGCAAGCTCAGGTCATCCCGGTGGATCTCTAGGTTGCGCTGATTTCTTTACTGCTTTGTACTTTGATATATTAGACCATTCTACAGTCTTTAAAATGGATGGTAAAAATGAAGATTTATTTTTCTTATCCAACGGTCACATTTCACCTGTTTGGTATAGTGTGCTTGCTCGAAGCGGTTATTTTGAAGTAAGTGAGTTAGCAACTTTTCGCAAAATAAACTCTCGCTTACAAGGCCACCCAACCACCCATGAGGGCTTGCCAGGTATTCGCATTGCCAGTGGATCTTTAGGTCAAGGGATGTCGGCTGCTATTGGTGCAGCAATGACTAAAAAGTTAAATGATGATCACAAAACTGTTTACTGTTTGCATGGAGATGGTGAATTGCAAGAAGGGCAAATTTGGGAAGCAGCAATGTTTGCAGCTCATAATAAAGTTGATAATTTAATAGCCACTGTAGATTGTAATAATCGCCAAATTGATGGTGATGTAGAAGATGTTCTTTCATTGGGTGATTTACGAGCTAAATTTGAAGCATTTGGATGGGATGTGCTTGAAATGGATGGCAATCAGATGGAATCGACGATTGAAGGTTTAAATAAAGCCAAATCAAAACTTGGAAAGGGAAAACCCATTTGCATTTTAATGAAAACAGAAATGGGCCAAGGTGTTGATTTCATGATGGGCACTCACGCTTGGCATGGCATTGCACCGAACGACGATCAGCTAGAAAATGCGTTAAATCAGTTAAACGAAACTTTAGGAGATTATTAAAGGTATGATAGTTGATTATCCGACTTATAGAATCAAAAATGCTATCATGAAATACCTTAAGACTCTTTTCATATGTCTGCTCTTCAGCCTAATAAGCTCACAAACTTATTCACAAGCTGAACCACAGAAAACTAGAATTTTATTTGTTTTAGATGGCTCCCAAAGCATGTATGCACGTTGGGAAAATGGTCAGAAAATGCAAATAGCAACTAGATTGTTACGTGAAATAGTTGACAGTCTAAAGGGTGTTGATCAAGTTGAATTAGCTTTACGTGTATATGGGCATCAATACAGTGTTACTCCAGGCAATAGAAATTGCAAGGACACTAAACTAGAAGTTCCCTTTTCAACAAATAATCATGATAAGATAAAAACTAAACTCCAAAGTATTCGTCCTAGGGGAACTACATTAATAGCATACTCTTTGGAACAAGCAGCTAATGATTTTCCCGCTTGCGACAACTGTAGAAATGTTATAATTCTAATTACAGATGGGATTGAAGAATGTGATGGAGACCCTTGTGCAGTCTCATTGGCCCTTCAAAAAAGAGGTGTTATTCTAAAACCTTTTGTTATCGGATTGGGCCTTGGCCCTGAAATTATGGATGCTTTTAAATGTATCGGGAATTTCTATGATGCTACCAGTGAAGAAACATTTAAAGATGTATTGGGAATAGTTATTTCTCAAGCATTAAACAATACAACGGCACAAGTTAATCTACTTGATGAATTAAATAAGCCCACTGAGACAAATGTCCCAATGACATTTTACGATTCCTTTACTGGTCAGGCTCGATATAATTTTGTACACACCATTGACGGCAGAGGAAACCCAGACACTATTCCAATTGACCCTTTAGGCTCTTACAATCTTGTCGTGCATACCATCCCTCAAGTTGAAAAAAAGGGAATTAAATTAACTGCAGGAAAACATAATGTTATTGCAGTTGACGCAGCACAAGGAGATTTAGAGATAAAAATGAATGGCTTTAATGAATATGATAACTTAAAAGCCATTGTTCGTCAACAGGGTAAAATGAAAACATTGGTAATTCAGGATTTTAATGTAAAACAGCGATATTTGGTCGGAAAGTATGATTTAGAAATACTAACTCAACCTAGAACTTTTGTTAAAGATGTTAATATCGCACAAAGCAGAACTACAAAAGTGGAGATTCCACAGGCTGGAATTGCCTCAATTGGTACCTCAGGAAATGGGTATGGCAGTATTTTTAAGGAAGATGCAGACACCTTGGTTTGGGTGTGTAATCTGAGCACGCTTAGTTCAAGACAAAGCATAACCCTCCAACCTGGAAGATATCTAGTTGTTTTTAGATCGGTAAATTCTCGACTAAGCATCTATACTAAAGAAGAATCATTTATAATTGAATCCGGTCAAAGCACCCAAGTAAAACTATAATCATGGCAAAATACGAATACACTGAAATGAAAGACACACGTTCCGGTTTTGGAGATGGTCTTTTAGAAGCTGGAAGAAGAAATGAGAATGTTGTTGCTCTTTGCGCCGATTTAACAGGCTCTTTAAAAATGAATGGCTTTAAAGATGCTTTTCCCGAAAGATTCATTCAGGCTGGAATTGCTGAAGCAAACATGATGGGAGTTGCAGCAGGAATGACTATTGGAGGTAAGATTCCTTTTACAGGAACATTTGCCAATTTTTCAACAGGAAGGGTTTACGATCAAATCAGACAATCGATTGCTTACAGTGGCAAAAATGTGAAGATTTGTGCTTCACACGCGGGTTTAACTTTAGGAGAAGATGGAGCTACCCATCAAATATTGGAAGATATTGGCTTGATGAAAATGTTGCCAGGTATGACAGTTATTAATCCGTGTGACTACCATCAAACAAAAGCTGCAACTATTGCCATTGCTGAATATGAAGGGCCGGTATATTTAAGGTTTGGGAGACCAAAATGGCCAGTATTTACGCCAGAAAATCAAATCTTTGAGATAGGAAAAGCCATTACCTTTCAAGAAGGGACTGATGTAACTATTATTGCTACCGGACATTGTGTTTGGGAAAGTTTAAAAGCTGCTGAAGCTTTAGAAGCTGAGGGCAAAAGTGTTGAAGTGATTAATATTCATACCATAAAGCCCTTGGATGAAAAAGCGATCTTAAAATCAGTTGAAAAAACAGGTCGTGTGGTGACCGCTGAAGAACATCAAATGAATGGCGGATTAGGAGATAGTGTAGCACAATTGCTTTCAAGAAAGTTGCCAAGTCCATTGGAAATGGTAGCTGTAAATGACTCTTTTGGAGAAAGTGGAAAGCCAGAAGAATTATTTGAAAAATATGGCTTGGGATCAAGTAGTATTATTGAAGCAGCTAAGAAAGTGATGAATAGATAAGTATGATATTAAAAAGCATACACAACATTTCCAATTGAAGGATCAAGAAAATATTTTTAAAGAACATCTTGCCCAAACAACTCCATTTCCTTTCGGAATTAAGGTAGATAGAGCTGAAGGAAGCTATATTTACGATAAATCGGAAAAGAGCTACCTAGATTTAATATCGGGAGTAGCAGTGAGCTCGTTAGGGCATGGACACCCGCGTATAAAAAAAGCAATCAATGAACAAGTTGAGAAACACTTGCACGTGATGGTTTATGGCGAATTCGAGCAAGATTCACAAAATGACTTAGCACGCGAACTTCTCAAGACATTACCAACTAGTCTTAATTCATTTTATTTTGTCAACTCTGGAACAGAGGCTATTGAGGCCGCATTAAAATTGGCAAAAAGAGTTACAGGTCGAAAAGAATTTATTGCTTTTCAAGGTGCATATCATGGCAATACCCATGGATCTATGAGTATTAGCTCCAATGAGGGGAAAAAAAATGCATTCCGTCCTTTGTTACCCGGTGTTTCATTTATTGAATTGAATAACTTAGAGCAATTAAATTCAATCACAGATAAAACTGCAGCAGTCATTTTAGAGACTATTCAAGGAGATGCTGGAGTTAGGATACCTAATAACACCTATCTAAAAGCATTAAGAAGAAGATGCAGTGAGGTTGGAGCTTTACTAATTTTAGATGAAATACAATGCGGCATGGGCAGAACTGGAAAATTCTGGGCTTTTGAGCATTACAATATTGTACCCGACATGCTAACCTCTGGTAAAGCATTAGGAGCAGGTCTGCCGATTGGCTGTTTAGTAGCTAATAAGAAACTGATGAATCTGTTTTCCTCCAATCCAATGTTGGGTCATATTACAACATTTGGTGGGCATCCCTTATCCTGCGCTGCTGCTGCTGAAGGAATTAAAATAATTCGAGACGAAGAATTACTTCAAAAACTCTCTCTTAAAGCCCAGCTTTTTAAAGATCTATTGAAACATCAAAAGATTAAAACAACTCGACAAATTGGTTTGATGATAGCCATTGAATTAGAGAATGAAGAAATGGTTAAAGAAGTTGTATTAAAAGGACTAGAAAAAGGGGTGTTATTGTTTTGGTTTTTATCCACTCCCAATGCCTTTCGATTAGCACCACCATTAACCATTTCAGAAAATGAAATTGAAGAAGGCTGTAAAATCATATTAAGTCTTCTTAACGAACTTTAATTATTTTTAGAAGTGATTGAGATTGTGAAGACAATCTTTACATTATCTTTAAACTCTTAAACAACAAAAAATAAAACATGAAAAAATTAAGCCTTATCCTCATTGGATTTTTAATGATTAGTAGCATTCAATCCGTCGCTCAAACTGAAGATAAATCAAAAAGACCAAGTCCTGCTAAAACAGTTGAAGCTATGGTTGGTGATGTTATGATTTCTATCAATTACAGCAGTCCTTCTGTTAAAGAAAGAGATATTTATGGAGATTTAGTTCCATTTGGCAAAGTATGGAGAGCTGGAGCAAATGAAGCTACCACCATTGAGTTCAGTAAAGATGTGAAAATTGGTGGAAAAGAATTAAAAGCAGGTAAATATGCCTTTTTTGTTACTCCTAAAAAAGATGGACAGTGGACAATTATATTTAATACAGTTGCTGATCAATGGGGTTCTTATAGTCGCGACAAAGCAAAAGATGCCTTAACAGTAGAAGCCAAAACATCTGCAATTGATAATGTTGAAATGTTGACCTATCAGATTATGGATGAAATGATTCATTTAGATTGGGCAACTACAAGATTATCTTTTAAGGTAGAATAGCACTTAATACCTATAGAGTAAGAGTTTTATTTTTTTTTACTCACTATTTTTACATTTTTTAAGATTGTAAAAGAGTAGGAAATTTACAACTTATAAATACTTATGTATTTATTTTTACTGTAAGTTTGCCTTCTTAAATTTTTATATTAAATATAACATATTAAAAGAATGAAAAAATCATTTATTAGCATATTATTTGTGTTGGCTCTTTTTACTGCCTGCAAAGAAACAGAAACTACGACTGTAGATATTACAGGTCAAGGTGTGATTAGAGGAACTGTGTTGGCAGACACAGATCAAACTAATGGATTATCTCAATCAGAACCTGTGGTTGGAGCAATTATAAGAGTTTCTTGGGACTCTGAAGACTTAACTGTTATTTCTGATGGAGATAGCAGAACAGAAAGTGCTGTTGCTGTAACTGATCAAA
>CAYPJC010000072.1:6577-8610 GCA_964410855.1 uncultured Flavobacteriales bacterium
CGCCGTTTCCGTTCCAACAATTAAAGAAGGCATAACTTATGAAGTTGATTTTGATGAATTAGAGCGTGTGATAACATTCAATGATGGCAATGGGTCAGCTGATAAAAAAGTAGTTTTTAATTCTTCTAGCGAAAACATCATAGTAAAAACTGGTGAAACAGTTGTTGTTGATTATGATTATGAAGACGATTACAAAACAAATACTGTTCTAGATAAATTTGCTACTATTTTTGGCACTGTTGTAGTTGATTCTGAGCAAATAAATTCTAAAGGTATTCCTGAAGATGCTGATGGAGTTACTGTTACAATAGAGTGGGAAGATAACAATGGAATTGACAACTCAGCTTCTACTACAACTGATGGTTCAGGCTCCTACAGCATTCAAGTTCCAACTGAGGACGTAGATGGGAGTTTCACAGCAGTATTTGAAGACTTCACTACAGATGTCGATTACAATGATGGTTTCAGAGATGTAACAGGATTTAATGCTACTTTTCAAGAAGGTTCTAAATTTAATATTTTATTAAATTCTGGTGATAGAGAGGAAGTGAATTACAGTTATGCGGGTAATTTGAAAATGGCGCTTCCTATTTTTGCAAGAATAGAAGGAAACGTTGAAGTAAGAACAAATAGTATCCCAGGTCAGCTAGATGAAGACCCTGTTTCAGGCGCAATTTTAAGGTTCACTTGGAATGATGCAGATGGTATTCAGCGAGGAACCTCAGCCACAACTGATGGAAGTGGGAATTATTCGATAGAAGTTCCCATTACTTTCGATAACTCTATTAATTTGGTTGTACCTGAAATAATAATTTCAAATTATGAATTCAATAATGGTACTAACGATGTTACTGGAATAGCAACTTATAACGAATTCAATACACTAATTTTCCTAAGTAAAGGCCAGACTCGCACATATGATTATTCTAACACTACTCCTAATACCGTAGTGGAAAACTAATAGAACAAAAACTATGAAATATTTATTATTAGTAATAATGTTATCCCTTATTTCTCTTGCAGGTTTTACACAAGATGAAAAGAAGGATAACGAGCAAGTTACAAAGCTTTTTATATTTAAATCCTCAGGAGAAGAAAATGAATTACTTTCTAAGAATGGACATCAAATTCTTCCTAAAAAAGGAGACTTTGGACTCGGTATTAACGCCAGCTCACTGCTTCAATATTTTGGAAATTTAGCAAATGGCGAGAATTTTAATAGCTCCCCAAGATTTAATCAATTAGATAAAAACTTACCTACGGCTACCATTTGGGGCAAGTATTTTATTGCTGATGATCTTGCTTGGAGAGGCGGTTTGGATATTTTTGCAGATGCTGATAGAGATCGTTTTAGAATAAACGACGACAACAGTACAAACCCTGATGATGCGTTATTCGACGTAAGAGACATTAATAGATTTGGCTTTACAGCTAGTTTAGGATTGGAAAAACGTAAAGGAAAATCAAGGGTTCAAGGCATCTACGGAGCTGATGTTTATTTCCATTACACCACCAATAATACAACTGTAATTGAGTATGGCAATGAAATTACTCAAAGCAATCAAAATCCATCTTCCACCAATTTTGGTAATCCGACAGGTGTTCCTGACCCAGCCTTAGGTTACAGAATTATTGAAGCCGATTTTGGAAATGATTTAGAGATTGGGTTGAGAGGTTTTATCGGTGTTGAGTATTTCTTTGCTCCAAAAATGTCAGTTGGCGGAGAATTCTATTGGGGACTTAGTTATGTTAATACCGGAGAGACTTCAGTTACCTATGAAGGATATGAAGGTTCTCAAAACGAAGTGCTTGAAACTAGCACTTTTACAGAAGGTAACAGAGATATTGAAGTCGGATTCAGAAATACTTCTGCGGCAATTAATATGTTCTTTTATTTCTAAGCAAATAGAAAGAAGTCTTATTGGACAATTTTTTAAAATCCCTTTTCTATAATAACAAATAGAGAAGGGATTTTTTTGTTTTAAACTTTATCCTAGCTATTAAATTCAAGCCCTTCTGTTAAAGAAAGAGAT
>CAYPJC010000073.1:0-6607 GCA_964410855.1 uncultured Flavobacteriales bacterium
AAGTAAAGCGTTCATCCCAAGAAACTTTAGAATTAGTATCAAACATGCTGCCTACAATGTATCCAATTATAGCTGCCCAGAACCCCATAAAAGCAAAACCTAATAATGCTCCTATCCACTTTGTCCAACCTTTCATAATCTTGTTTTCGTATCTATTTTTGCAACTATAAAATTAGGCATTAGCTGCACAAAGAAATTATTACTTGACAGCTATTTTTTTTGATACTTATATTAACTAATTTTGCTCATTGAAAATTGCTAAAACTACAGCCCTCATATAAAATAATTCCGCCACCAATTACTAGTGGTTCAACATACTATTTTAAAACAGATAGCGGCATTCATTACGAAGTCCGATTTGGCAATAAACAAAATAATATATTGAACACTTCTATTGTTTTTGGAGTTATTAATGATGAGTTTGAAGGTGAAGAGTATAGCTTGACCAATCGTTTCGAGGTTTATCGCGTAATGTCTACCATAGTAAAAATAGTGCAGCGTTATATGGAACTGCATCCAAAAATAAATTGCTATGAGTTTACTGGTGAGCCAACAGAAAAAGAAATGGATAAAGGAGGCAGGATTAGATTGGCTTTATACAACCGATATATTAACTCTGTCTTCAATGATGGCTGGGATATTCTCAATGAAGAGAACAAAACGGTTGTAAAAAAGAAAGTAAATATTTAGCATAATTTTTGCTATAACAAAGCGTTTAAAATATAGATTAACTAAAGAAATAGTATGAGACAACTGAAAATCAGTCAGCAGATTACGAAAAGAGAAAGCAAGTCTTTAGAAAAGTACTTGCAAGATGTTTCTAAAGAAGAAATGATTACTGCTGAAGAAGAGGTTGAGTTAGCTATCAAAATTCAAAGCGGAGATGAACATGCTTTAAACCGATTGGTTAGAGCTAACCTGCGTTTTGTAATTTCTGTAGCCAAACAATACCAAAATACAGGCTTGACATTAGAAGATTTAATCAACGAAGGAAATCTGGGACTCATTGAAGCAGCCAAAAGATATGACCATACCAAAGGGTTTAAATTTATCTCTTATGCAGTATGGTGGATTCGTCAAAGTATATTAAAAGCTGCTGCTGATAACTCTAGAACCATTAGGTTACCTCATAACCGATTAGGTGAAATTCAAAAGATTAGTAAGGCTTCTAATGAGTTTGAGCAAAAAAATGAGCGAACTCCAACAGCAGACGAATTATCAGATTTGACTGAAATGGATGTAGCTAAAGTAGAGATGTCTCTTAAAATGTCTAAGAAACAAGTTTCTATAGATGCTCCAATGAGTAATGACGATGACAACAATAGTTTGGTTAGTGTTTTAGAGAATTCTGACACTCCTGACCCTTCTGAATCATTGCTTCAAGAGTCTCTTTCACAAGATTTAGAAAGAACATTGGCTTATTTAAAAGGAATGGAAGCTGAAGTTATCCGTTTATTTTATGGCCTAGGTGGAACTAGTGAAATGACCTTGGAAGAAATTGGAAATACTTTTGGTTTGACCCGAGAAAGAATTCGTCAGATTAAAGAAAGAGGTTTAAGAAGACTTCGAAGAGTTTCTAATCAGACAAATCTGCAAACTTATTTGTAGTCATAATAGTCTGCCACTAAATGTGACAAATAGTTCAAAGTAACAAATGACTTATTAAATGAAAACCGTCTCAAGTAATTGAGGCGGTTTTTTTGTGAAATATTTAAAAAACTTAAAATCACTTTATACTCCAATTTTTAGTTTTTATTCTTTTATTTTAATTGCCAATCTTTCATCCGTAGTCTTTAATCCTTCATCTTTCATCCTCAATTTTTAATCCTCTGCCCGTCCAAAGTAAAACGAAGGCGGGTTCATTCTTAACTTTCAACTTAGCCACTTTATACTTGAAGCACTTCTTTCTACCAACTACCTCCAGCTCCACCACCACCAAAACTTCCTCCACCAAATCCGCCAAAACCTCCAGAACCACCACCGAATCCGCCACCTCCTGATCTAAAATTGTTATAACTACCTCCATGTCGACCGTTCATAGAACCCATTAACATTAATGCAGCCAAAAGCCCCATATTGTTCTGTTTAGAATATGACTTAGCTCTTTTAAATGTACTAGCAAACATAATCACAACAAAGAAAAGGATAAACAAAAAGGGCAAAACAGGAAATGATTTCTGCTTTCCTTGTTTGTAATTACTCGCAGAATACTCTCCTCCAACAATACCGATAATTACAGATACTCCTGCAGATATTCCACCATAGTAGTCGTTTTTTTTAAAATGAGGTATTAGTTCATTTTCAACAATTCTTTTACCAATAGCATCGGGCAATACTCCTTCCAAACCATAACCAGTTGCGATATATACTTGTCCACGCGAATTTCCAACCTTCGGCTTAACCATAAGCACCATACCATTATCAAACTCAGCATTGCCTACTCCCCATTTTTCTCCAATTTCAAAGGTAAATGAAGCCGGATCATAATCACACAAATCAGTTACAGTTACAATTGCAATTTGAGTTGAAGTGGTATCATTAAAATTGACTAATAAATTCTCCAAATGCTGTTCTTCCTGAGGGGATAAAATATCAGCAAAATCATTTACTAATCGAGGTGGATTTGATTTTGTAGGGATACAGTTTTGACTGTAAGTATTTAAGCCAATAAAAATTGCGGCTAAAAAAAAAAGGTTTTTCAATGAATTCATAAATTAAGATTTACCAAATGAGATATCATCTGATAGTTCATTCTTATCATCTTTTTGATAAGGAAAATGGGCTTTTAATTGTTCTCCAGCTTCTGTTACTCCTTCAACTAATCCTTTCACGAAATTCCCATTTTTAAAATGATTCATCATCAGGTTTGAAATTTGATCCCAAAAACCCTCGGGAACTTTTTGATTAATTCCTATATCGCCTAAAATTGCAAACTTTCGGTCGTTAATTGCCAAGTAAAAAAGAACACCATTCCTCAATTCGGTTTGATGCATTTTTAACTGCTCAAATATATAAGCAGCTCGGTCCATTGTATCTTCCTTGCACTTTCCCTCAATGTGAACCTTTACTTCTCCTGAAGTATTCAATTCAGCATGTTGAATTGCATCTCTAATTTGATTTTGTTCCTCTTGTGTAAATAAGTCTTTTGCCATAATTAAAATTGTACTTCTGGCACTTTATCTGCACCAGCATCCGCTTCAAAATATCCCTTCTTCTCAAAATCAAACCAACTCGCATAAAACACTCTTGGAAATTTCTTGATGTAAGAATTATAATCTCGTGTTACTTCGTTGAATTTTTTTCGTTCTACTGCAATTCGATTTTCTGTTCCTTCTAGTTGGGCTTGCAATTCTAAAAAGTTCTGATTTGCTTTTAATTCAGGATAGCGCTCAACAGTTACAAGCAACCTTGAAAGGGCTCCACTCAATTGACTTTGAGCCTTTTGAAATTTAGCAATAGTTTCAGGGTTCAATTCATCAGCGTTGATATTTATTGAACTAGCTTTTGATCGTGCCTCAATAACACTCGTAATTGTTGATTTTTCAAAATCAGCATATCCTTTAACTGTGTTTACTAGGTTTGGAATTAGATCAGCTCGTCGCTGATAAACATTCTCTACTTGAGCCCACTGCGAAGCTACTGCTTCATTTTTTTCTACCATACTATTATAACCGCAAGAACTTAAGGTAGTTGCTGCAAACAATAAAATGATAATTGTTTTTATTCTTTTCATATAATTTAATTTAGATAGTCTTCTCTAGAATTTATAGAATCAGATGACCTTATTCAAATCATCTGATTCTTTAACTCTTATTTTATTGTACTAAATTAACTCAACACTTCGTTTGATGAAATTACTTAAATCTTCACCCTTCAAAAGGTTTTGAGACAATAAAGCTAAATCTGCCGCCTGCTTAGCCATGTCCTTTTGTTTAGTTTCATCCTTTTCTAAAAGAATTTTAGAGATTAATGGATGATTAGCATTCACAGCAAGGTTATACATTTCAGGCATGCTTCCCATTCCCATCATTCCTCCACCACCAACGGCACTCATATCTTTCATTCTTCGCATAAATTCTGCCTGAGTTACAGTCATTGGTTGATCCTTCTCACTCATACTCACAAATTGAACAGTAAACCTCTCTTTAGGCACAACTTGCTCAATAACTGGCTTCAATTTCTTTTCTTCATCTTCAGATAATTTAGAGGAAACTTCTTCATCTTTCTTAATCAACTGATCAATAGTCTCTCCATCAACTCTTGTAAATGAAACATTACTGTCCATTTGCTCCAATTTTCCAACTAGATGAGAAGAAAGAGGGGTATCCATCATCAGCACATCGTAACCCTTCGATTTAGCCGCATCAATGTAACTATACTGATCATCCTTATTTGATGTATATAAAAAGACCACTTTAGAATCTTTATCCGTCTGATTTACTTCAATCTTAGTTTTGTATTCATCAAAGGTAAAATACTCTCCATCTGTGTTTTTGTATAAAGTAAATTTCTTTGCCTTTTCAGCAAATTTTTCATCAGACAAAATTCCATATTCAATAATAATTTTGATATCATCCCATCTTTGCTCAAATGCTTTTCTATCTTTCTTAAATAACTCCTCTAACTTGTCGGCTACTTTCTTACTAATGTAGTTAGATATCTTTTTCACATTACTGTCACTCTGAAGATATGATCTAGAAACGTTCAACGGAATATCAGGAGAATCAATTACACCATGCAAAAGCGTTAAAAAATCTGGAACAATTCCTTCAACCGAATCAGTAACAAAAACTTGATTGCTATACAATTGAATTTTGTCTTTCTGAACTTCTAAATTCCTCTTCAATTTAGGAAAATACAATATACCCGTCAGGTTAAAAGGATAATCAACATTCAAATGAATATGGAAGAGGGATTCTTCAAAATTCATTGGGTATAGCTCACTGTAAAATGATTTATAATCTTCCTGTTTTAAATCAGCAGGAGCCTTAGTCCATGCAGGTTCAGAGTTATTGACAATGGCATCTACTGTTATTTTCTTGTGAGGCTCAGTTGTTTCTTTACCCTCTTTATCTTTTGTTGTTTTTGGCTTAAATTTTGGGTCATTGACTTCTTTTGTTCCAAACTTAATTGGAACTGACATAAACTTGCAATACTTATTTAAAAGCTCACTAATTTTATGCTCCTTTAAATATTCTACAGAGTCTTTTGAAATGTGTAAAACGATATCTGTGCCTCTTTCTTTTCTTGTTTTATCTTCTTCAAGAGAGAAATTTGGACTTCCATCACATTCCCATTTTACGGCTTTAGATCCTTTTTTGTAGGACTTTGAAAAAATTTCAACTTTGTCTGCTACCATAAAAGACGAGTAAAAACCCAATCCAAAATGCCCAATTACACTCGCCTTATCTTTATATTTTTCAACAAAATCTTCTGCTCCTGAAAATGCAATCTGATTGATATATTTATCTAATTCTTCTAAAGTCATACCTATTCCACCATCTGAAAAAGTTAGTGTTTTTAACTTTTCATCTACCTTAATCTCAATTTGAGTATCACTAATATCCCCCTTTATTTCTCCTAAGTTGCTCAAAGTTTTGAGTTTCTGAATGGCATCTACCCCATTCGAAACCAATTCTCTTAAAAAGATTTCTTGATCTGAGTACAAAAATTGTTTGATAATCGGAAATATGTTCTCCGTTTGTACCTTTATCTGCCCTTTTGCCATGATTTGATATATTTTTTAATTTAAATATTGAATAAACCATAGATTCAAAGGATGTGCCAACGAAAAAACAAATGACATTTTGACTGAAAACTTATTAGTTTTAAACTTGCAATATGCCTAATTTTTAAAGAAACTATAAGTATGATGAAATGGAAAGAGGAAAACAATCAGTTGTATCGAAAATTTGAATTTAAAAGCTTTATTCAAGCATGGGGGTTTATGAGCCAAGTGGCGTTAATAGCCGAAAAGGCGAACCACCATCCAGATTGGAAGAACAGCTACAATAAGGTTGAAATCACCTTAACTACGCATGACAAAGGAAATCAAGTAACAGATCAGGATAGGAGTTTGGCTGAGGCAATAGATAAAATTATATTGGTCTAATCTACCTCAACACCGCATTCAACTTTTTCTTTAAAGCTGATATTAAGCGCTCCATAATCTTATCGATTTGCACATCAGTCAGCGTTTTACTGTCATCTTGAAAAAGAAAACTAACTGCATAGGACTTCTTACCATTTTCCAAATTTGCTCCTTCATAAACATCAAAGAGATTAGTTTCTCTTAGAAGTCTATTTTCGGTTTCTTTAGCTATTTGCTGTATCTGACTAAACTCTACTGAAGCATCAAGAAGTAATGCCAAATCCCTTCGAACAATTGGGAATTTAGGAACTGCTGTGTATTGAACGGCTGTGCCCAAAACATAGTCTAATACCTTTGACCAGTTAAACTCAGCGAAATAGACTTCTTCCTTTATGTCAAATTTTTTCAACTCAATTTTATTTAGTTTTCCAAATACAACAAGTTGATTTTTACCTTTAACAAATTCATAAGAGGAAGTAAATCGACTGTCAGAAGCTGCTTGCCCCTTTATCTTTT
>CAYPJC010000073.1:6617-8482 GCA_964410855.1 uncultured Flavobacteriales bacterium
GATTAAAGACATTTTCAATTTGATTCTTAAACATAAAAAAGTCTACCCTTTCTTGCTTAAACTCCCAACTTTCGGAAGTTTTAAATCCAGTAATCCAAAGTGCTAAATTTAATTTCTCCTCAAAACCTTCACTATCGCCCTTTTGATATGTTTTCCCAAATTCGTAAAACAATAGTGACTTCCGCTTTCGGTTTTGATTATATGCTATATTTTCAAGCCCTCCGAATAACATAGACGATCTTAAAACTTCCGTTTCCTTGCTTAATGGATTTAACATAGTCACCAAGCGATCTTTATTAGAATAAAAGTTTGGATTACTTAAGGAATTATTAAAAACTTCTGCAAATCCATTGCTGCTTAAAAAGGTCGCTATTTTATTTTCAATTTTTGTTGGGCTATGCTTTTTTATCGATGAAATGTTAGATCTTAAAAACTCAGGTAGCTTTATTCTATTATAGCCATAAATCCTTAAAACTTCTTCAATGATATCCACCTCTCTTCGAACATCAACTCTATAAGATGGAACACTTAATCGAAGACCTTTATCATTATCAGTCAACACTTTAATCTCAAGATTTTCTAAAATAGCCTTTATCGTTTCTTGAGGTATCTCTTCTCCAATCAATTGATTGGTCTTGGCATAATTTAACTCAACAATGTGGTTGTCAATTGGGTTTGGATAAATGTCTATAATTTCTGAAGACACCTGACCTCCTGCCAATTCTTGAATTAATAAAGCTGCCTGTTTTAGAGCCTTTAAGCTTATGTTTGGATCTGTTCCTCTTTCATAACGGAATGAGGCATCGGTATTTAAACCATGTCTTTTTGCTGTTTTACGAATACTTACCGGATTAAAATACGCACTTTCTAAAAAGATACTTTTAGTTTCCACCGAAACGCCTGAACAATCGCCGCCAAAAACCCCAGCAATACACATCGGTTCATCTTCATTACAAATCATTAAATCATCGGAAGACAATTTCCGTTCAACACCATCTAGGGTCTTAAATACGGCCCCTTCCTTGGCTCTTTTTACGATTACAGCATTCCCTTTAATCTTATCTAAATCAAAAGCATGAAGTGGTTGTCCAATATCATGCAATACAAAATTAGTTGCATCTACTACATTATTAATTGGTTTCAACCCAATAGCTTTTAAATAATTTTGCAACCATTTTGGAGATTCTTTAATCGTTAAATTCTCCATAGCTAATGCAGAATACCTTGGACAAGCTTCCTGATCTTGAATATCTACAGATATAGTAATTTTTTGATTTTCAACTTTAAAATTTGATATAGAAGGCTCCTTTAATTCAATGGTTTCATTGAGTTTTAAAAAAGCAGCCAAATCTCTAGCTACGCCATAATGGGAAGCAGCATCTATTCTATTTGGTGTTAGACCAATCTCAAAAACAACATCACTTGAAACTTTAAAAAATTCGGCAGCAGGACTCCCCACTTTAGCATTTTTATCTACCACCATGATTCCATCATGAGAAACACCCAATCCAATTTCATCTTCAGCGCATAACATCCCTTCAGAAACTTCTCCACGAATCTTAGATTTCTTTATTGTAAATCCTTTTCCATCTGAATATAATGTTGCGTCAACCAATGCCACTACCACTTTTTGACCGACTGCAACATTAGGTGCGCCACAAACAATATCGAGCAAGTCTGAATGATTAACATCAATTTTGGTTAGTTGGAGACGATCTGCATTTGGGTGTTGAGAAACTTCTTTTACTTCCCCAATTACAAGACCTTCTAGTCCTCCTTTGATTGATTCAAAAGAAGAAATACCTTCAACCTCTAGACCGATATCTGTCAATATCTTAGAGATTTCATCTACTGAAAGTGCGGTG
>CAYPJC010000074.1:0-8463 GCA_964410855.1 uncultured Flavobacteriales bacterium
ATGTGTCCATTATAGTTGAACAATTGCTTGCAGTAACTGCGGTTGAAAACTATGTGGAATTAGTATTTGAAAAAAATGGGCTTCAAAAAAGTATGGTAAGAAATACCTTTAAAAATATAGAAGAGTGTTTGTCTCCATTTCATTTTATCAAGCAATGTCATCGAAGTCATTTGGTGAATTTGGAAAAAGTAAATCATTTTAATGGGAATGCTCAAGGATTAAATTTAGTTTTTGACGAAGGCTTTAACCTTCTAATCCCAGTTTCTAGAAAATTTGTGCCTTCCATTAAATCTGAACTACAAAAAATGGCATCATCTTAGTTTGTCATTGGTCACAACTTCTGCTTATTTCTATTCATTTCTTGTATTTCGTCAATTTTTCTTGTCAGTCATCAAGTCTATTTGTTGAGCAGAAAAATTAATCCTTGATTTGCTTCATCAAATAAATAATCATGGAAAACTTTATACAATACACATTATACTTACATGCATTTTCAGGAGGTATCGCTTTAATATCTGGTCTTATAGCCATCTTTACCAAAAAGGGCCAAAAGGTTCATGTAAGAAGCGGGCTAGTTTATTTCTGGAGCATGCTATCAGTAATAATTACAGGATTAATTGTAGGTTTTTATCGTGAAAACATATTCTTACAATGCATTGCCATATTTAGTTTTTACATGGCATTTACAGGTAAACGTTTTCTAAGAAACAAAAAAGATATTAACCCAAAGTTTATTGATTGGTTTGTTGGCGCCCTTTCCTCTTCAGTTGGAGTTACAATGTTAGCGTTTGGAGTTTACTATTTAATTAAAATTGGTTTTAAAAGTTTAGTACCGATGTTATTGGTGTTTGGATTTTTACTTTCTTGGATGACTTTAGAAGATTTAAGAAAGATGTATTTGAAGCAATTTGTTAAAGGAGCTTGGTTGCTGAACCACATTAGCAGAATGGGTGGTTCTTTTATTGCAACCTCTACTGCATTTCTCTTGGTGAATACATCTATTGAGCCCACTTGGATAATGTGGTTGCTGCCAACTGCAATAGGCACTCCGATGATAATTATATCTAGCAGAACTTGGCGAAAAAAGTTGAATCTAAAGTAAGCCGCTTGATTCACATAAGTTTGCATGTGTACTTTTACAAAAAACTTGATTAATGTCCAACGAAAAATTTAATTCTCAAAAAGCACCTGAACCAGTTGGTGCCTATCCGCATGCCAGAAAAGTTGGCAACTTACTTTTTCTCTCCGGAGTTGGCCCTAGAGAAAGGGGTACAAAGAAAATCCCTGGAGTTGAGTTAGATGAATCAGGAAATATAATTTCTTATGACATTGAAAAACAGTGTATCTCTGTATTTAACAATGTAAAAACAATTGTTGAAGAATCAGGAGCAAAATGGAAAGACGTGGTAGATGTAACTGTGTTCTTAACGAATATGAAAGCTGATTTTAAGACTTATAATCGACTTTATGCAGAGTTTTTTAAAGATAATCAGCCATGCAGAACGACACTTGAAATAAAAAGTTTACCTACTCCTATTGCCATTGAATTGAAAGTGATTGCAACTATTTAGTGCAATTGTTTCGCCTAAATTTAATGCCTTAACTTTGGATAAGACATGAAATCGTTTCTTACACTTTTATTATGCCTATTGCTTTATGAAACTCATGCTCAAACTTGGTTTCAAGTAGAAGACTTCCCTGGAATAGAGCGAGATGATGGAGCAAGCTTTACTATTGACAATAAGGCCTATTGTGGGACAGGTGTAGTTCCATTTTATGCCCTGAAAGATTTTTATGCTTTCGATCTTAATTCTGGCAAATGGACAACCATAGCTTCTTTGCCTGATGGCAAGCAACGTCAATATGCATCTGGATTTGCATCAGATAGTTTAGGTTACATTTTCGGCGGAATTAATGATACCGGCTTCGTAAATGATTTATGGGAATACAAGCCTGAAACAGATAATTGGAAAGAAAAATCTTCATTACCTTCAGTTCCAAGGGCAGGCTCTGCCTCTTTTGTTATTGATGGTATAGCATATGTAGTAGGAGGCAAAACTAAAAATGTAGCTGCAATCAATGAAGTTTGGGCATATAACTTTAAAGATGACAGTTGGAAACAAAAAAAGGATTTCCCTTTTGGATCTAGTTGGAGAGCTGCCTCTGCATCAAGCGATAGTTTAGGCTATATTGCTTTTGGTCTGGATGATAGCTTGAGATATAGTCCAGAGGTATATGAGTATTACCCGAAAACCGATTCTTGGAAATTGATAAGTGTATTTCCCAATGGAGGCAGAAACTACGTAAAGGCTGAGCAAATTAATAATACATTAATTTTTATTGGCGGAATTAACTCTTCCAATGAATTCTTTAATGAATGCTGGTCTTACAATGTAAAAACATCCATTTGGAAAGAACTAGACTCAATTCCATCACAAGCGAGAAGAGCGGGTATGAGCTTTAAAAAAGAAGGAGCCATTTATTATACGACAGGTTTAACTGCCAACGGAAGTCGCCTTACAGAAACTTGGAAATTGGAGACTCTAACTTCTATCTATGAAAGGATAAGTAATGTCTCGTTTAAAATCTATCCAAACCCTTCTAATAACAGAGTCACTCTTGAGTACGAACCTTTTTTGTCATCCCAAAAAGCTCATTATTCCATTATAAATAGCAAAGGCGCCGTGATTTTAAAGGCGGATATTCAAACATCAATAACAGAGATAGATATTAGTAATTTACCTTCAGGGTTATACTTTATTCTATTGTCAGGCGAAGGTGAAAGAGTCTTAAAAAAATTAGTGAAGCGATAATCTTGAATTCTAATCGCTTGGTATAAGAACAGTTCTTTTCTTTAGCCTCCAATCTGACCTATTCCATGATTGCCAATTATATTCCTCTTGCTTTTGAAGGTATTGACTTGTTCTATATTCCAAAACTTCCTTAAAGTGTTCAATGTCTAAGTTATTTAACCAGATTACCTTGTTTTCTCTGCTTTTATGAGCAATCATTTGATCTTGAATAGTCTCTAAGTTTTTTAATAAGATTGGAGCTACACTGGGAGATAAATCCAAATAATAATCTACATCAATTTCCCCAGTATTTCCATGATTAAGATTATAATTTACAATTACTCTATCCCAATTTAAACAAGACATTAATACCATGATGAAAAGTATAAAGCAACCATTTTTTCTAACTAAATAGGCAGTCGTTTTTAGTTTATTTACTTTAATTATAAGCGAAATCAATCCGAAGACGGTCACCACCAAAAATGCGACTACGCCGATTCTTTTCCCTGCTAAACCATGATAGTCGATATAGTGGTAATTTCTCAAAAAAACAGAAAGAGTCAATATGATATTTTGTATTATCCATAGCTTCCCAAATAGGCGTAACCATTTATTTTTTGGATAAAAATTCAAGCTTCCTCTGAAAAAATAGAGGAAAATTCCCATTGAAAGTAAAATGCTAAAAATAAGTAGGTAGGTTCCTTCATGCACAAACTGCTTCAAATTGAACTCTAGTGGAACTTCAAAGTCAAACCAAATCCAATTAATATCAATTAAATTAACACAAAGAAGCAATGCATTTAAAACAGCAAATATTAATAGCCCTACCTTCTTTTCATTCAATAAATCTGAGAGTGGCGAACTGTCTCCCTGATAAGTTAAGTGGTAAATTTTTCTTTTTCTTCGAACTAAATTATCTTCGTATGCGACAAATGCTGGAATTTGAAATACCTTTTCTCTAAATACTAATAACAGAATAGTGAATCCAAAAAACAAGAAAAGAAGTCGGGGAAAGTTTAAACCTACCATCCATTCAGACAATAGTTGAGAAAAAGAAAGAGTTAATTCATTAAACTTTGGATTTGCGTCCTTATAGATGGTGAAAAAAAGAAAAAATAATACTAATGGAATGATACATAGCTTGATAAATGAAAAGGAAAAAGCAATAAGTCTATTATTCTTTTTCGCTTGATTTAAACTTTTAAGCCAAAACACAGGTGCTGTTACGTAACTTACCAAAAACCCGATTAACCCTTCGAAAACAGTTGTAATTTTAGTTTGTTTGATAAAGCCAAAAGAAATAAACACTGAAAGAAAATGCATGAAAATACTCCAACCAGTGTTATTCCAAACTACCATTATTCCACTAATAAAAACAGCTGTTAAACTATACAGAACCTTATTTTTTTGAAAAGATTCCTTATTTAAAAAAAGTGAAATAGTGATCCCTAAAAAAGTGAATATGGGTAAATTAAGTCCGAGCTTCTGTTCCCAAAAGAGAGTATCGAAAGCAAAAATTCCAAGAAAAAAATAGGCTAGTAGTTTGAGTTGGGTTTTCATACAATTGATTTTGAGAAAAACGCATATCATCAAATGAATATTGTAATGCAATCAGATTCAAAATGCAATGCTTTAAAAATTTCCAGCAAGTTATAAAGCACTCTATGTAAAAAAATATTGATAGGAATAGAACCCTAATCTACTAGATCGGCAGATATAGATAAGCCATGAATGTCTAGAAGCTTAATTTTTTTACCTTCTAAACCAATAAGCTTTTCTTTTTTTAATTCTCCAAGTAATCGAATGACTGCCTCAGTTGCAGTCCCAACCATATTTGCTATTTCTTCACGACTAAGTTTAACATCAATGCAATCATTTGAATCGAGACCAAAAGTTTCTTTTAGCCATAAAAGCATTTCAGCAAGTCTTTGCTTTGTTGTTTTTTGCGCCATGTCTGTTATCAATCTCGAAGCTTGATTCCATTGTTTGGCAGTTAATTCAAGCAATTGAAGACTAAAGTTTGGTTCTATTTTTAATAAATCAAAAAATTGTTTTGAAGGTATAAAGCATACTGCGGCATCTTCTAGCACTATTGCCGTTGAGCCAAAAGGTTTCTTGCTAAGCATAGAATTATAGCCTAAAACATCCCCTTCAGTTGCAAAACGTATAATCTGTTCCTTACCAGAGGCTCCCATTTTACTTAATTTGACCTTCCCCTTATTAACACAATAAAGTCCTCTAGCGTAGCTCCCCTCCTTAAAAATTGATTCTCCTTTTGCATAAAAATCACACGCTTTATGATTATCTAAACCTGAAATCTGCTCTGAATTCAAACTGCAAAAAACAGATTTGTGACGAGCGCCACATTCACTGCAAGAAGGATTAAAAATTCGTTGACTCATTAGATGACAAATATCATAGTTTATTTGTAAACGAAAAAGAAAATTTGAAATCTTAATGAAAGAACCCTTTAAAAGTGATTCAAAAACAAAAATTGTTTGCTATCACTGTGGTGACGATTGCTTGTCAGACTCCATAATTTCTGAAAACAAAAACTTTTGCTGCAATGGTTGTAAAACAGTTTTTGAAATTCTTTCAAATAGCAATTTAAGTGAATACTATTCTTTAGAAAACAAACCCGGAATTAGTATGAAGTCAAAATCAGCACAACGTTTTGACTACTTAGACGACGACGAGGTTTTTGAAAATTTGTTGGAATATAAAGATGAAAGCATAGCTAAAATTCAATTCTCCCTACCTCAAATTCACTGTAGCGCCTGCATTTGGCTGCTAGAAAACCTTTATCAATTAAACCCTGCTATAGAAAGTTCCAGAGTAAATTTTTTAAAAAAGGAAGCGTATGTAACATTTGATTATCATGCCATAAGTCTTAAACAATTAGTTCAGCTCTTAGGCTCTTTAGGATATGAACCCAAAATTAGTTTGAATGATTTAGAAACAGAAAAACAAAACCCCTTAAGTAAAAAGTTGCTTTATCAAGTCGGTCTTGCAGGCTTTGCCTTTGGAAACATTATGTTAATGAGCTTGCCAGAATATTTTGGATTAGATGAAGATAGCTATCGCTCCTTTAGTTCATGGTTTGGGTGGATTAATCTAGGTTTGGCCACCCCGGTGATGATATTTAGTGGTCAAGATTATTTTAAATCTGCGTGGAAGAGTATCCAAATTAAGCGATTAAACATAGATGTTCCTATTGCTCTTGGTGTGTTTGTGCTGTATAGTAGAAGTTTTTATGAAATTGTTAGTCAAACAGGAGCAGGTTTTTTCGATTCACTATGTGGCTTATTGTTTTTCTTATTACTCGGTCGAATTTTTCAAGAAAAAATATATCATCAACTTTCATTTGAGAGAGATTATCGTTCCTATTTCCCTATTTCAGTTACCAAGCTAGAAAATGGAATTGAAAAAAATATTCCTATAAATAACATTAAAAAAGGTGATAAAATTTTAATAAGAAATGGGGAGCTTATTCCTGTCGATGCTCTTTTAATTAAGGGAAAAGCGAGGATTGATAATAGTTTTGCAACTGGCGAAGCTATTCCCATTAAAAAAGAGCTAGGTGAAAAAATTTATGCAGGAGGTCGTCAAGTAGGAGAAGCTATCCAAATGGAGGTTATACGGCCTTTAAATCAAAGTAAACTTACTAGACTTTGGAGCGACTATGCAGAAAAGAAAAAGAAAAGTGCAACATTTTCAGCTATGACTGATCGAATTAGTCAATATTTCACACCAATTATTTTAATGATTGCCTTTGCTGCAGGTTTTTATCATTTTCAATTTGGCTTAGGGAAATCAATAGAGGTTGTCTCAGCTGTTTTAATTGTTGCTTGCCCTTGTGCTTTAGCATTAGCTGCACCATTCACATTTGGCCATGCAAGCCGTTGGTTAGGGAAAAATGATTGCTACTTAAGGGAGACTAATGTTATAGAGGATATGGCAAAAATTAACCACATTGTGTTTGATAAAACAGGAACCATCACCTATAGTCAAAATCAAAAGGTAAATTATTCTGGAAAAAATTTAAGTCAACACGAGCTTTTATTACTCTGGAATTTAGTCTCCCAGAGCAATCACCCCTTAAGTAGATTAATCAAAGAAAATATCGAAATTCAATCAATGATGCCCATAGAAGACTATGTTGACAAAGAGGGTTATGGAATTCAAGCTACTATTGATAATTCAGCAATTCGATTGGGTTCAGCAAATTGGTTTGAAATAAAGGGCTCAGATAATAAAAACACTAAAACATTTGTAGAAGTTGATGGGGAAATACTTGGTCATTTTAGTTTTGAAAATAAATATCGAAATGGGCTAAGCAAACTTTTAAACCAATTAAAAAGAAAGTTTGCTATATCCCTAGTTTCAGGCGATAATAGTAACCAGGAGGAAAAACTAAAAAAACTCTTTCCCCAAAAAAGCATCGTATTATTTAATCAAAAACCTGAGCAGAAAATAGATTTAGTAAAGCTGTTACAAAAAAATCATACTCAAGTTATGATGGTTGGAGATGGTTTAAACGATGCTGGAGCATTAAGACAAGCAAATGTTGGTGTTGCAATTGCTGAAAATATCAATGGATTTTCTCCTGCATGTGATGTTATTCTTGGAGCTAGTCAATTTGCCAAATTGGGCCATTTTTTAAATTTCGCCAAGCAAAGTAGAAAAATAGTTATTATAAGCTTCATTATTTCTTTCCTCTATAATGGGCTTGGTTTAAGCCTGGCTGTTCAAGGATTATTATCACCAGTTTTTGCGGCCATTCTAATGCCTATAAGTTCAATTTCTGTGGTTAGTTTTGTAAGCCTTGCGGTATGGTTCAAATCGACCCAACTAAAAAATCGTAGGGGAGTTTGAAACTCTGCTCTTTCAGTTTAGTACTTAGCCAAACCAAATAGTTGCCATAATTATTTTACTTTTTCCGTTATCAAAATTTTGATTTGGCGGTTTTCAATCGAAGCTCTGAACTTTCAACCTGCTTGTAGTCAGGCAGGTTCACCACCAAAACCCCTATATTTTTAGTCATTGTGTTATTTCTTTCCACCTTTTATTTTCTAAGACAGTTTCCTTAAATCCTCTTCTAACTCTTTTATGCTATTTTCTTTTTCAATCTGTTTTTGAGATTCTTTATATTTTTCAAATTCCTCACTTGATTTTTCTAATGCCATTTAATGACTTACCTTTCCTGCGTGTGTCAGTAATTCTTTTCCGTTTAATTTTACAATAATATCTAATCTCGAAATCCAATCTTTCATATACATTGGCGTATTTTCAAGTGCCATTGTTTCAGCAAATGCAAGATATTGTTCTACTATTAAACCGAGTAATTTTATTTCAGCCTCTTTCAGATAGTTTTTAGCAACGCTGACTTCTCGTTTCTTAATTCTGGTATTATTGTCTTTGTCATAAGATTGCATTCCGAGAAGTGGTAAATTGGCATCTGCTCTACGGTAAATCAATTCGGCTGCTGTTTGTTGACTAATTGCCCAAAGTAGTTTGTTTTGTACAATTTTAAAAAATGTTAAAGTGTTTTCATCTTTTACATTGTAGTCAATACTAGTGGTGTAAATGTCTTTGATTTTTTGATAGAAGAAACGCTCAGAAATACGTATTTCACGAATACGCGTTTGAAGTTCGTTAAAGTAATTCATAG
>CAYPJC010000075.1:0-8441 GCA_964410855.1 uncultured Flavobacteriales bacterium
ATTAAGCAACTCCTAATCTATTAAAAATACTCAATTTATGATGCGTTTGCCCTGAATAATAAACCCCCTGTTTTAGATTTAAACTTATACTACCAATCCCATCTGAATCAATTTTAATTGACCCTGCAGTTATATAATCCAGTCTTTGAATTTCAAGACTGTCTGATGTTTGGTTCTTTACCTCAACATTAATAGTGGTAAAATCAATAGACTGAGCTCTGAGTATTTGACAGCCAAAGCATATGAAAAGAGAAATTACAAGTAATTGTTTCATGTTGAACTTATAAATGTAGAATACAAGGAATCTTCTAAATTAACCATTCCCTTTAAAATTATTGGGCTCAGAAGACTTATCGGATAGTTTTAACCTTCAAACAAGAAGGAAATGAAAAACATTTTTGGAATAATTTGCTCAATTGGGTTAGATAGCTCCGTATTGTCTCTAATTAAGACATCTTGAAGCCCGTAAGACATTTTTAATTCAATGGCAAATTTGAAATAGGGAAGAAAAAAATCTGTACCAATTCCGACTTCTGCAGATGTTGTATTCTGTTTTAATTTAACAATTGATTCAGGAATTGCATCATTATTAACATCTTCATCAGAAGCTAAATCCAATGAATATTTGGCTCCTATAATAAAATAGGCTGCAAAATTGTTTAATCGTACTGATCTGTACTTAAGTAAAAAAGGAAAATCAAGGTAAGTTGATTCAATGGCCCTGTTTACTGTAGTGATATCTCCATTTGGACTTAAAAAGCGATACTCTAAATTTCGCTGTCCAAAAACCAAAGTAGGCACAAATCGAAGTCCTAAATGATTGGTTAAGTGCAAGTCAGTAACAATTCCTAAATTAAAACCACTTTGATTTATTACATCTAGACTAGCAAGGCTATCATTTCCGGTTAGCGTCGGTTTTCTTTGTAATGCAAAGCCGCCGGAATTAAAGCCCAAAGCAAAACCAAAATGAACTCTCTTATTATCGAAACGTTGAAGATTTTTCGCTTTAGGTGGCTGCGCTAGTAAATTACCAGCAATAATTGATATAAAAAACATAAGAATACACCTTTTCATATATTGTCTCAAACGGTTCTTCATTCGTTTTATTTTTCTACGAGGTAAATAGTAGAAACTCCAAAAAAGAGGGAATATGAAGCTTTTAATTTATATCCAACTTTTTCTAAAATTTGTTCAAATTCTTTTCCTTCGGGAAAGGCCTTTACAGAGGCAGGTAGATAGGTGTATGCAGAAGAATCTTTAGATACTTTTTTTCCTATTCCTGGTAATATTTTCTCAAAATAGATATTGTATAGTTGTTTTATAGGAAATGCCTTGGGCTTAGAAAATTCTAGAATTACAGCTTTTCCTCCGCTTTTTAAAACTCTTTTCATCTCACTTAATCCAAGCTCTAAATTTTCGAAATTCCGAACTCCAAACGCAACTGTTATTGCATCAAAAGACTCAGCCTCAAATGGCAAGTCTTCTGAATCTCCATAGATAAACTCTATGATTTCCTCTTGATGTTTCTTTTTAATTTTTTCTCTTCCTTTTGCAAGCATACCCTTACTAATATCTATACCAACGATTTTTTCAGGTGATAAAGAAAGACATTCAAGCGCAAAGTCACCAGTTCCTGTGGCAACGTCTAAGATTTTTTTTGGAGAATCATTTTTTAAAAGCTTTACTGCCTTTTTTCTCCATAATTTATCAATTCCAAGAGATAAAAAGTGATTTAAAAAATCGTAGCGATGAGAGATGTTATCAAACATTTCTGCTACTTGTTCTTTTTTACTACTATTTTTTCCTTTGTATGGAATTACAGGTTCCGTCATTGTATTTATTGAGTTTGCAAAAATAAGACTCAAAATCAGGAATTGTTATCGTTTAATTCATTTCTTTTCGATCTTCATACGCTTCATCATCGTCATGAATGATACTGAAAAGTCGGCTCCACCTTATTTTATTTAAGAATGACTTGTTTGGGTCAAGAGATAACCAAATAAAAACGGCCTTACCAACAATGTGATCCTCAGGAACAAATCCCCAGAAGCGGCTGTCTTGCGAGTTATGACGATTATCACCCATCATCCAATAATAATCCATCTTTACTTTGTAAGTCGAAGTTTCTTCACCATTAATTAGAATCTTACCATTCACAACTTTTAATTCATTTGCTTCATAGACTCGAATGACTCGATCATAAAGCGGAAGATTTTCTAAAGTTAGATTAACCATTTGTCCTTTATAAGGTATTTGAATGGGTCCGAAATTATCTTCAGTCCATGAAGTAGTATCTGTGTTAGGAAATATAGGGTTGTTAGAATATCGACCATCATCATAAAAGCCTAAAGGTTTTATAGTCTTTTCAACTTTGTTGACTTGTGGCAAGGAAGAAACGTATTCTACATTTTCTAATGTTAGTTGCATTTCCCAAAGACCATTTATCTGCGTTGGATTAAACTCTGTTATTTCGTGATCCAATAAGTCATTCTTTCTAAATCCTCTACCATCGGTTTGAACTAAATAAGTGAATTGCATGCCATCTGCATGATAAGCCTCTTTATCGTTGATAAATAAAGCGGACTCAGTAATAAATAACTTATCTCCAGGAAGTCCTACACATCTTTTGATATAATTTTCTCTTTTGTCAACTGGTCTGTCTATTACATCAAATTCGTTCCAAAGTTTGCTTCTCCCATAATCTCTTACCATTTGGTAATAGGTTCTATTTTGATGTTGAACAACAACTGTATCGCCTGCAGGGAAGTTAAAAACAACTGCTTCGTTTCGTTTTACATCTTGAAACTTAGGCAAGCGAGTATAGGGTAGTTTAATCAATTCAGAATAGGATTTCACACTTTCAGTAAACCACATGGTATGGTGTGCAAAAGGAAAAAAAATGGGCGTATTTGGAATTCTACTACCATAGTTAAGCTTGCTAACAAACAAAAAGTCTCCAACCAAAAGCGATTTTTCCATGGAAGAAGTTGGAATTGTAAATGCTTCGATATAAATTGCTCGAATCAAGGTAGCTGCAATCACAGCAAACGAAATGGCATCTGCCCATTCTCTTCGTTTTGATTTCTTATAAGACTTTACAAATTCATAGCCTGTATATTCATATTTACTATTTAATCCAACATAGGCTAAATAGAAGGGCGTAAAAGCTACTGCTAAGGCATGTTCCCAATAACTCAGTATTTTAAACTGTTTCAATAATTCAACAATTATTCCCACCCAAACTATAAACCCAACAAATGGAATATAATACACAGCCATCCACCAAACTGGTTTATGAATTAATTTGATAGAAATGTAAGTTCCATAAAATGGAATCAATGCTTTCCAGCCTGGTATTCCCGCCTTATTAAATAGAAGGTAAAGCCCTAAATGAGAAGCTAAAAAGTAAAATAATAATATGATAATAAGTAATTGCATAAGCTTATAGTTTTAAAACATCTTGCATCGAAAAGATGCCTATTTTTTCTTGAATAAATTCTGCTGCTAAAATTGCCCCTAAGGCAAAGCCATCTCTATTTTTTGCAAAATGTTCAATGGTTATTCGATCAATATCTGACTCGTAATTAACTAGATGAGTACCCTTTACGTCATCTTTCCTAATGGAATGAATCGGAAATATTTCATCTTCGGATGATTCTAGGTCATTTACCCAATTGTCATATTTTTTATGATTTTCAAGTATTCCTTCAGCTAAAGAAATGCCTGTTCCACTGGGACTGTCAAGTTTTTCGGTATGATGAATTTCCGTAATACTCGCTTTGTATTCAGGTCGCCTATTCATTAACTGAGCTAACTTTTTATTCAACTCAAAAAACAGATTAACACCAACACTAAAATTGGTTGCTGAAATCATGGTTCCGTTTGATTTTTTGCAAGCTTCACTTATGGTCTCAAAATCTTCATACCATCCAGTTGTTCCAATAACAACAGGTGTTTCAACTTTAAAGCATTCTAGAATATGCTTCACAGCTAATGCTGGAGTAGAGAACTCTATAATCACATCAGCTTCTGAAAGTTTTTTTGCGGTTAATTCTTCCTTGTTGGAACTATTAATTTTCAAGCAAACTTCATGACCCCTATTGACTGCCATTCTTTCGATGGCTCTTCCCATTTTTCCGTATCCTAATATTGCTAGCTTCATTAGTTATTTAAAATTCTCAGATCCTTTTTGCTATTATATTTTCAAAGATAATTCAGCGCGCAAATGTATCCGAATTTATTACACATTCGGTTTAAAATGGATTTCGATGGTTTTTTTTTCCAAATTTCAAAGACAAAGTCAATGATGGGACTAAAAATTGAGTGTTAGGAGCAAATTGAAACGAAGGCTTAATGGTTGCGCTTAAATCATCACTCACTTCAAAATAATATAAATGTGCATCTACAGCTGCATCTAATATATTTAAAGCGTAAGCTACTCCCGTAAGTACAAACAATAAATCTCTATTTCGTCTATGAATATCTACAAGCGCAAGTAGTTGATCATCAGAGTATACGCCAATGTATTTGTCATCTGAAGTATTTGGGTCTTCGTCCACCCTATATACATAGGCTTCCTTAAAGTCGTCAAATTTGGATTGCTGATCCAAGGCAAAATATAAGGGAACTCCTATAGCTGCGAATACGAGAGGGATTTTCCAATACTTTTTGTTGTAGGCTTGACCGAGACCAGGAACTGCTAGAGACAACCAAGTGGCTTTTTTAGGGGAATGTTTTGGAAAAGTATCTACTACTAGTCCTACTGTATCTGATGTGTTATCAATTCTTTGAGCAAAAGAACTAAAGCAAACAGCAAACAAAATAAGTGAAACAAATACAAATTTCATTGAAATACGATTATAGCTAAGGCAAGGTTTTTCTTATATTCCGAATTGCTTTTGTTAAAAATACAAACTAGAGATTTATAGTTTGTAGAATTTTATTCAGTTCTTCTTCTGAGTTAAAAGGAATAACAATTCTACCTTTATCAATATCCTTGCGCTGAAATTTAACATTAACATTAAAATGATCCGATAAATTAGCTTTTATCTTTTTGTCAACTAGAGTAGGAGGTAAAACAGCTGATTGATGAGTTTTAGGTTTTGCAGATTTAAGGGATTTAGCAAACTCCTCTGTTTTTCGAACAGATAAAGTCTCTTGCATAATTTGATTAAATAACTCAATTTGTTTCTCCGAATCCTCAATGTTTACGATTGCTCTGGCGTGGCCCATTGAAATCAAGTTTTCAATGATGCCATTTTGTATTTCTGCAGGAAGTTTTAATAACCGAATGTAATTTGTGATGGTGGAGCGTTTTTTTCCCACTCGTTGACTTAACTCTTCTTGAGTTAATTTACATTCTTCTATTAGTCGTTGATATGAAATGGCAACCTCTATAGCATGTAATTCAGCCCGCTGAATATTTTCGACCAAGGCCATTTCAAGCATGCTTTGATCGTTTGCAATTCTTATATATGCAGGAATTTGATCGAGGCCAGCTAATTGAGATGCACGAAATCTTCGTTCACCTGATATTAGTTGAAACTTATCATAACCAAGCTTTCTAACTGTTATGGGTTGTATTATTCCTAACTCTTTTATGGATTGAGCTAACTCCCTCAGTGCCTCTTCTTCAAACTTTGTTCTGGGTTGAAACGGATTAGCCTCTATGTTTTTAATCGAAATTTCAGCAATTGAACCTGCTGTTTTAGGTATATCAGTCGTGCTTTTAGAAGTAATATCAGTGCTCTCTCTTTCCAATAAGGCACTTAAGCCTCTTCCTAATGCCGGTCTTTTACTCATTTTAAACGTTAATTACTTTCTCAGATTCTTTCATTTGTGTCATTTCATTCTTTTGAAGAATCTCTCTAGCTAAATTAAGATAATTAATAGCCCCTTTACAGGTTGAATCATGCATTATAATTGTTTCACCATGACTTGGAGCTTCACCTAAACGAGTATTTCTTTGAATGATTGTATCAAAAACCATTTGCTGGAAATGAGTTTTTACTTCCTCTACAACTTGGTTTGATAATCTTAGCCTGATGTCATACATGGTTAGTAAAAGACCCTCTATGCTTAACTCGGGATTTAACCTTGATTGAACTATTTTAATTGTATTTAGAAGCTTTCCAAGTCCTTCGAGAGCAAAGTATTCGCACTGTACTGGAACGATTACGGAGTCAGCAGCACTTAAAGCATTAAGCGTAATAAGACCTAGTGATGGAGAGCAATCAATTATAATGAAGTCGTAATCATCTTTAATTTTATTCAAAGCTACCCGCATCATTTTTTCTCGACTTGGTAGGTTTATCATTTCAATTTCAGCTCCAACTAAATCAATATGAGCAGGAAGTAAGTCCATATTTGGAGAGTTTGTTTCCAAAATAATATCCCTTGGCTCAATCTCATTAATGATGCATTCATAAATGCTCGTCTTAACATTCCTAGGATCTATACCTACGCCTGAAGTAGCATTTGCTTGAGGGTCCGCATCTACCAATAGTACTTTCCTTTCTAACACTCCTAGAGCTGCAGCAAGATTGATTGCTGTAGTTGTTTTACCAACTCCTCCCTTTTGATTAGCAATTGCAATTATTTTTCCCATAATAAACTGATTTGTAATACGTTTAACAATAATTCGAGCGGTGTAAATAAAAATACTTTAAAAGGAATAATCTCTAGACTTATGAACAATCAGTTTAGTCGTTAATTATGATTATATATCTTTAAAAATAAAACACTTAGAGAGAATTTATCTTGTAAATTCTAGATTAACCTCTCAAGTTTATCAACAGTCACTTTTACTTTTATATTCACTAAATAAGGTCAAAGGTTAAATGTAATAGCAACAAAAAACACTCAAACCAAGCTAACTTCAGTAACTAGAATTCTTTCCTAAATCGTTCTAGATAAAGGATTCGAGTATTGAATATATTGAGTTTCTTTGCATATAATTACAAGCTTCAACTTTATTAAAAGTACATTAAAGTATAGGAGGAGGCTATTCTAATTAATTCCTTTTTTGAACAAAATTTTGTTAATAGGCACATATGGTAGCAATAATATCAGGAAGTAACAGAAATGGAAATTTAACTTCCATCTTTGCAAATGCATGTTATGAGGTTTTAAAAGACATGAAGGTGGAGTCAATGATATATTATTTATCAGACTTGCCAAATCAACTTGTGCTAGATTCTTTGTATTCATTTGAAGATTCTGTAGTTAATGAAGCGGGATTGAAATTAATTGAACCTTCTGATAGATTGCTATTTGTTGTTCCTGAATACAATGGGAGTATCCCCGGAATTTTAAAGTTATTCATTGATTCAATAAAGCCTTCTGCTTTTAAAGATAAAAAAGCAGCTCTTATAGGCGTTGCCACAGGTAGGGCAGGTAATTTAAGAGGCTTAGATCATTTGACTGATATTTTACATCATTTGCAGGTTAATGTAATGCCAAAGAAATTGCCCATTTCTAAAATGAATGAGTTGCTGGAAAATGGCAAATTAGTTGACGAAGACACCTTCGATGAAATTAAGTCACTTCTAACGAGATTTTTGAATTATTAATGACGAGGTATTTCATCTATATAAAGTTTGATGGAACAAATTATCACGGTTGGCAAATTCAACTAAATTCCAAAACTGTGCAAGAAGAACTTCAAAATGCAATGAGTTTATTGTTGCAAAAAAGAATAGAAGTAGTAGGGGCCGGAAGAACTGATGCAGGAGTTCATGCGAAACAAATGATTGCCCATTTTGACGTTGACGAAAAAATCGTCATTGATGATTTTAAGTTTCGCCTAAACAATATGTTAAGTGCATCTATTTCTATAGATGATTTAATAGAGGTTTTGCCTGAGTCTCATGCTAGATTTGATGCTACTTCTAGATCATATGAGTACCATATTCATCAAAAAAAGGATGTTTTTCTGCACAAAACAAGTTATTTGTTTTCACAAAATTTAGATATTCAGTTAATGAATCAAGCTGCTGAAAAGTTAATTGGAAAAGCCGATTTTTCTTGTTTTAGCAAATCAAATACTCAGACGCTTACTAATGTTTGTGAAATCACAAAAGCGAAGTGGATTGAAAATGAAAATCAATTAGTTTTTGAAATAACAGCTAATCGATTTTTGAGAAACATGGTTAGAGCAATCGTAGGCACTTTAATTGAGGTAGGAGAAGGTAAAAGAGATGTAGATAGTCTAATGGATTTGCTAGAATCAAAGAACCGTTCTTTGGCAGGCTCCTCAGCGCCAGCTTGTGGTTTGTTTTTGACTTCAATTGAATATCCAGCTGACCGGTTTGTCTAATTTATTTGGCGATTTATTAAAATATTTAATTGTTGCTACATGGATTAAAATAAATAATTTTACACCATGAGCCAAGTAAGCGGAAAAACATGGGATACAGCTCTATTTAAGCGAGTCCTTAAAT
>CAYPJC010000076.1:0-8426 GCA_964410855.1 uncultured Flavobacteriales bacterium
ACAACTAGTTTCCCGTCAGGTAAAAGCCTTTTTTTTGCTTCAGCAAAGAAATCAGAAAATAGGGTCTTATTATAATAAATGGCCTCATCTTGGCCTTTAGAACCAGCGGCTTCTGGCAACCAAGGTGGATTAAATACAATCAATTCAGTTTGCTTGTCCCATTTACCAAAGAGATGTCCAAAGTCCAGTTCAATCTTTCGAGACAACTTGGTTGTTCCCATAAACTCTGTTAATCCAACAATCGCATTGGGATTAATATCCGTTGCAAATATCTTTTGGAAACGATGCTGCACCATTTGCAAAGACATTACACCACAGCCAACCCCAACCTCTATGGCTGTCTTTTTTTCCCCTTTGTATCGTTTCAACCAATTGTCAAAAAGAACTAAGTGCTCAAAACGCGTCGGAAAATAAGTTCCATAATAAGGATGCAATTTGTTTCGCAGCACAGGTAGAGAGATTCCTTTTTTATTCCATTGCCAAGCACTATTCAATCCTTGAATTTGAGGGAAAGTCAAGAAGAAATGCTTGTTTTCTGGATAGAATTTTTCTAACCAACCTATACTAGGAGATTTCTTAACAACTAGTTTTTGATCGACAATTTCTAATAAAATTTGATTTGAAAGTCTGTGGTATTCAGAGCGATACTTACGCTGCTCCTGGAAAGACTTATTCGGTAATTTTAATTTCAGGTACTTGTGTAAATCTTGAAGAAGGGATATTCCATCACTGTAAACCTCATTAATTAATATCGATTCACCTTTCACCAAAGCCTCTATTGTTGGTCCATTATCAGCTCCATGTTCAAACGATTTTAGTTCTTTTCCGAGTGCTATTGGCTCCGGCTTGTTTATATCTAGATCAGTTATCATAGGTCCGTTTACTTTTTTGATAAGGTAGGCATTCATTTCTGCCCATTATTAATATTAATAAATAACATGGAGTACCAGAGTATATAATTGATTGCTCTGAACAATGGCTTGCTTTTTTTCTATAAATTAGTACAAGCGCAACTAACTATAAACAAACCGCTGGCTGCAAAGGTAAATAAGATAATACCCTAAACGAAATAAAATGAGCGAGTCAAAAAAAGGAAAATGCCCGGTAATGCATGGAGCAAATACCGAGATAAACAATAACGTTATGGACTGGTGGCCAAAGGCTTTGAATTTAGATATATTGCATCAGCACGACACTAAAACCAACCCTTTAGGTGAGCGTTTTAACTATGCCGAAGAATTTAAAAAATTGGACCTAGGCGCTCTTAAAACTGACTTAAAAGCATTGATGACAGATAGCCAAGATTGGTGGCCAGCAGATTGGGGACATTATGGGGGCTTGATGATTCGAATGGCATGGCATGCTGCAGGAACATACAGAGTGGCGGATGGCCGTGGCGGAAGCAATACAGGAAATCAGCGGTTTGCTCCTCTTAATAGCTGGCCTGACAATGTAAACCTTGATAAGGCACGAAGATTATTATGGCCAATCAAGAAAAAATACGGTAATAAAATTTCTTGGGCAGATTTGATAATCTTAGCTGGTAACATGGCCTATGAATCCATGGGATTTAAAACTTTTGGGTTTGCAGGAGGACACGAAGATATCTGGCATCCTGAGAAGGACATTTACTGGGGTGAAGAAAAAGATTGGCTTGCAAAATCGCGGTATTCAAATAGTTCAGAAAGCGAATCACTTGAGAATCCATTGGCAGCTGTGCAAATGGGCTTGATTTATGTAAATCCTGAAGGGGTGGATGGCATACCAGATCCGTTGAAAACAGCAATGGACGTTCGCACAACATTTAAGCGTATGGCTATGAATGATGAAGAAACCGTAGCATTAACTGCCGGTGGCCATACCGTTGGAAAAGCACATGGTAATGGAGATGCCTCTATTTTAGGGAAGAATCCGGAAGGCGCAAATGTAGAAACACAAGGTTTCGGATGGATGAATCCCAATGGGAAAGGAAATGCAGAAGATACTGTTTCAAGCGGTTTAGAAGGTGCTTGGACGACAACACCCGACAAATGGAACCACTCCTATTTCCATTTATTATTGAATTACGAATGGGAACTTAAAAAGAGTCCTGCCGGTGCATGGCAGTGGGAACCTATTAACATTAAAGAGGCTGACAAACCACTTGATGCTCATGTGCCAGGTGTTCGCAGAAATCCAATTATGACCGATGCAGATATGGCCATGAAAATGGATCCTGAGTATCAAATAATATCAGAACGTTTTAAAAAAGACCCTAGCTATTTTGAAGATGTATTTGCAAGAGCTTGGTTTAAATTAACGCATCGTGATTTAGGACCGAAAAGTCGTTACCTCGGTGCGGACATACCAAAAGAAGAATTGATTTGGCAAGACCCTGTTCCAACTACTGACTATAAACTGACTGATCCTGAGATTGAAGAATTAAAAACAACCCTTCTTGAAAGTGGCCTGACAAAAACAGAACTCATTAGCACTGCATGGGACAGCGCAAGAACCTTTCGCGGTTCAGACTACAGAGGAGGAGCCAATGGAGCAAGAATTCGACTTTCTCCCCAAAAAGATTGGGAAGGGAATGAACCAAACCGTCTTGAAAAGGTCTTAAATAAACTCAATGAAATACAGCTAGGACTAGGCAAAAAAGTAAGTATAGCTGATTTAATTGTTTTGGGAGGAAACGCCGCTATTGAACAAGCGGCTAAAGAAGGAGGAATAAACATCAAAGTTCCTTTTAGTGGCGGACGAGGAGATACCAATGATAGTATGACAGATGCAGAATCTTTTGATGTACTAGAACCCATTCATGATGGATACAGGAACTGGCTCAAAAAAGATTATGCTACAAAACCCGAAGAGCTTCTGCTTGATCGAACACAACTTATGGGCTTAACTGCTCCAGAAATGACTGTATTAATTGGTGGTCTTCGTGTTTTAGGCACCAATAGCGGAGCCACTAAACATGGTGTATTTACAGACAAAGAAGGAATACTTAGCAACGATTTTTTTGTAACCATTACAGATATGAAATATACATGGAAGCCTGTTTCAGAAAACTTGTATCATCTAGTTGACAGAAAAACCGGAACTACAAAATGGACAGCTACTCGAGTTGATCTAATTTTTGGCTCTAATTCCGTGTTGCGCTCCTATTCCGAAGTTTATGCGCAAGACGATAACAAAGAAAAATTTGTGAAAGACTTTATTCAGGCATGGGCAAAAGTGATGAATGCAGACCGGTATGATTTGAAATAATGAAAAGTTATAATCCATCCAAATCGCAACTAACTAATAAAGCCTTTTAATTCTATTTTTTTATAAAAGTTTAAAAAATTACGTACATTTGTTAACTAAATGGTTAAACCAATCGGTTAATGGGTATAAAAAATGTAAATACAGAACAATTAATCCTAAATGCCGCTGTTGAAATATTTCAATCAAAAGGATTTGCTGCTTCTAGAATGCAAGAAATTGCTGATAAAGCTGAAATAAATAAAGCACTTCTGCATTATTATTTTAGAAGCAAGCAACTGCTATTTGAAACTGTTTTTAAATCTGCACTTGGTCAATTAGCGCCCGAGATTAACAAGGTATTTAATGCCGATTTATCCATCACTAAAAAGGTTACTCGTTTTGTAGCTTATTACATTCCATTCGTAAATAAGAATCGATTTTTACCGGTTTTCATTATTCAAGAATTAAATAACAATCCGGAGTTTGCCATTAAATTCTTTAGCAACAATTCACTACCTCAAACTACAAAGTTTAGAGAACAACTACTTCAAGCTTCTAGAGACGGAGATATTAGAAAAATAGATCCAGACCAGTTTATACTTGATTTATTTGCTGTGGTTGTGTTTCCATTTATTGGTCGACCTTTGATGAAAAATTTACTACAAAAAGACGACAATGGATTTGACGATTTAATCAAAGACCGAGTAGAACACGCAACTTCAATGCTATTAAATTCTATCAAGAAATGAGAAAGCTATTCTTCATCTTTTTAATGAGCCCAATATTATTGGTAGGTCAAGAAGTTTTAACCTTAAAAGACTGTTATGGATTTTTAAATGAGAATTATCCATTGATTAAAAAACAGGCGCTTTTAGAAGCTCAGTCTGAAGTTCAACAAGACGCCATTCGTACTTCTAATTTACCCCGAATAGAGCTAAATGGACAAGCTACTTACCAGTCAGAAGTCATAAAATTTCCCTTAGACATTCCTGAAGCTATAGTAGAGCCCTTAAATAAAGATCAGTACAGAGCGACAATTGATATTTTACAGCCAATTTACAATGGAGGATTCACTAATTCCTCTATAGCATTATCATCCGCGGAATCTGCGATTAAACAGCAAGAAGCGGCTGTTAGTTTATATCAATTAAAATCAAAAATCAACTACTATTACATCTCTATTTTACTCCTTCAAGAAAATGAGAATATATTCAATAATAAGCTGAAACAGTTGAATTTGAGGTTAAAGGAATTAGAAGTTGCCTTTGCCAATGGAGTAGCTTTAGCGAAAGTAGAAAAGAGCCTGAAAGCGGAGCTTATCCAAATAGATCAAGAACTTATTAATACCAGTTCCAATAAAGGTAAATTTCTAAAGCAGTTAAGTCAATTGACTTTTCATAAACTATCCTCTGATGTCGTTCTGGAACTTCCTAGTTTTATAGATACCGAGCTAGCGCCAAGACCCGAGTTGAAATTATTTGATCTCCAAGGTCAGAAATTGACCCTTTCTCAAGACTTTAATTCAAGTGCAAGAAAACCGAGTTTAAATGCTTTCGGGCAGTTGGGATATGGTAATCCGGGATTAAATGTACTGGAAAATGCATTTACCGAATACTATCTAGTGGGCGTAAAACTAAAATGGACCATTTTTGATTGGAATAAAGTAAAGAAAACGAATCAATCGTTGGCTTTTGCTCGGGAAATAATAGCGGTTGAAAAGTCAATTTTTGAAGTAAATAATGAAATTCAATTGACAGAAACTCAAGCTGAGATGGAAAAAATAGAACAACTGATTTCATCAGACTTATCCTTAATAATACTTCGTGCTGAGATTGTAAAAATCTCAGATAGTGAATTGGAAAATGGCGCAATCACAGCTTCAGAATATTTAAATGATTTGACAGATCTATACGAAGCAAAAAGCAAAAAGGCTATTCATGAAATGCAATTAACACTCGCCAAGGCTAATTATTATTTATTAAAAGGAGTCACTCCTTAAATTATTTAAAAATGAAAAAAATAGGAAATACGTTTTTGATTGGACTCATCTTTACAGGAATATTGAGTTCTTGCAACTCTTCTAATGATCGAGCAGATGCATATGGAAATTTTGAAGCTCAAGAGGTTATTATCTCAGCCGAATCTTTGGGTAAAGTACTCTCCTTTAATGTAGAAGAAGGTCAGCAGTTATTAAAAGGAGAAGTGGTTGGTTTGATTGACACCATAGACCTTCATTTAAATAAAAAGCAATTATTGGCGGGTAAAGCAGCAATCGCAGCAAAATCATCGCAGGTAATCTCTCAAATAGCAGTATTGAAATCTCAATTAAAAACCGCCAAATTAGAACAGCTAAGAGTTTTAAATATGCTCAAAAATGAAGCAGCTACTCAGCGGCAGATGGATGAGGTCGATGGCAAAGTAGATGTATTAAAAGCGCAAATACTAAGTGTAGAAACTCAAAATGCTCCAATAATTAGTGAATTGGCTTCAGTAGATGCACAATTGATGCGATTAGATGAGCAGCTTTCTAAAAGTATCATCACAAATCCAATTACAGGAACGGTATTAGTAAAATATACAGAAGAGCAAGAGGTGGTAAACTTCGGAAATCCATTGTATAAAATAGCAAAGCTCGATCAATTAGAACTGAAAGTTTACATCAGTGCAAGACAGCTTTCGGAAGTAAAAATTGGACAATCAGTTAGCGTTCATATTGACACCCAAGAAGGGATGACCGCTTATGATGGAACGATTAGTTGGATTTCATCCGAAGCTGAGTTTACGCCAAAAATTATCCAAACCAAAGAGGAGCGAGTGAATTTGGTATATGCCATGAAAATTATCGTAAAAAATGATGGACTACTGAAAATTGGTATGCCTGCCGAAGTAAATTTTAAAATAAAAAGTAAGTAATTATGAAAAAAGCAATATTAATAGCATCATTATTTACAATTATGGTTGGCTGTAAAACAACTCAATGCACTACAAGTTGTAGCAAAGCTGGAGAAAGCGGAATAGAGAAATTATTTACAGAAGTAAAACCAGTGCAAACCAATATGCTTTTCAAAGCCACTGAAGGCAAAACAATTGCCTTAAAGATTGAAGCTGGAGAGAAACTAAAGGAGCATGTTAGCGCCGTGGATGCGTTTTTTATCTGTGTAAAAGGTGAAGGTTTTTATGCTACAGAGAAAGGCGATACAACCCTAATGAAAGAAGGAGATTATTTATTTATTGAAGCAAACTTAAAGCATGAAGTTGTCGCTGTAAAAGAAAGTCATTTCTTATTGATTAAGTAATGAGCATCTCCGTTAGGAACATATCAAAATCTTTTAAAAAAGTGCAAGCGCTAGATCAAATTAGTTTTGAAGTAGCGCAAGGTGAGTTATTTGGATTGATTGGCCCTGATGGTGCTGGAAAAACCACCCTATTTAGAATCTTAACTACTTTGCTTGTAGCAGATGAAGGAAGTGCCGAGGTGCTTGGTTTTGATGTGATCGACGGAATGAATGCTATTCGAAATAGCGTAGGTTATATGCCAGGCAAGTTTTCACTTTATCAGGACTTAACGGTAGAAGAAAACCTCACTTTTTTTGCAACCATTTTTGACACCACAGTTGCTGAGAATTATCACCTCATTGAGGATATATATGTTCAGATTGAACCGTTTAAAAACCGAAGAGCTGGAGACCTTTCAGGTGGAATGAAACAGAAATTAGCTTTGTGTTGCGCTCTAATTCATCAGCCTAAGGTGTTATTTTTAGATGAGCCAACCACAGGTGTTGATCCAGTTTCTCGAAAAGAATTTTGGGAGATGTTGAAGAGATTACAGAAAAAGGGGATTACTATTTTAGTTTCTACGCCCTACATGGATGAAGCGGCACTTTGCGATCGAATTGCACTAATTCAAGATGGCAAAATATTAGACATCAATAAGCCTGAGCAGATAGTCGCAAAGCACAAACATGTAATTTATGATGTAAAAGCTTCTAATCCGTATCAGCTTATTCAGCTGTTAAAAGCGTATCCTTCGGCGCACAGTGTATATCCGTTTGGTGAGTTTATTCATTATACCGATCAATCTCCATCCTTTAATATAGAAGATTTGCGTGCCTATTTAGAGCAAAATGGATTGAGTGAAATTGTAATTCAAGTAACGACTGCCACAATAGAAGATGCTTTTATGGAATTAGCCAATTAGACAGATGAGTTTGAAAGACGAAAATATAATTGAAGTTGAAGGGTTGACCAAGGCGTTTGGCGACTTTAAGGCGGTGAATGAAATTTCATTTGAAGTAAAACGAGGGGAGATATTTGGATTCCTAGGAGCTAATGGAGCAGGAAAGACGACGGCTATGAAAATGCTGATTGGGATTTCTACCCCAACTTCCGGAAAGGCAAAAGTGGCAGGTTTTGATGTATTTACTTCTGCTGAAGATATCAAAAAAAATATCGGTTATATGAGTCAACGATTTGCACTTTATGATGATTTAACCGTTCGAGAAAATATTAGCTTTTTCGGTGGTATCTACGGATTGAAGCGTCAGCAGATAAAGCAGAAATCGACTCAATTAATAGAAGAATTAGGTTTGGATGGCATTGAAAATCAGCTAGTAGGTTCTTTACCTTTGGGTTGGAAACAAAAAATATCGTTTTCTGTAGCCATGCTGCACGAGCCAAAAATTGTATTTCTGGATGAGCCAACAGGAGGAGTAGATCCAATTACACGAAGACAATTTTGGGAGATGATTTACAAAGCTGCTGACGAAGGAACGACCATATTTGTGACCACACATTATATGGATGAAGCGGAGTATTGTAACCGAGTATCCATTATGGTAAATGGAAAAATAGAAGCGCTAGACACTCCTCAGCGGCTAAAAGAACAATTTAAGGTTTCCAATATGAACGATGTGTTTTTAAAACTGGCGAGAGGGTGAAAAAATTTATCGGATTTGTAAAAAAGGAATTTTACCACATATTCAGAGACCGACGGTCTTTGTTTATCCTTTTTGGGATGCCTATTGCCCAAATTATGTTGTTTGGATTTGCAATTACTAACGAGATTAATAATGTAAATGTGGGGGTGTTAGATTTGTCGAAAGACGTATCTACCAATGCTATAATCAATAAAATTAGTGCATCAAGTTACTTTACAGTGGCCCAATTATTAGAGTCACCAAACGAAGTAGAGTCGATAT
>CAYPJC010000077.1:0-8406 GCA_964410855.1 uncultured Flavobacteriales bacterium
CTATAGGGTTTAAAATCCAGAAAAGTAAAAACATTAGCAAGGATAATTTTCTTGGATCCTCACTAGCAATCCCAATTAGCAGCTCCACAAAAACAATTAGTATAGATTATAAAACAACAGAAGGAGCTGATGCACTTCAATTTTTAGATCCGAGTCAAACTGCTGGAAAAATAGCTCCTTTCCTATTCACACAATCACAAGCAATACTCGCTAGAACTTGGATTCCTTGTCAAGATAGTCCTGGAATTAGATTTACTTATGAAGCTGAAGTGCAAGTACCTCAGGGTATGCTAGCACTAATGAGTGCTGACAACCCCATTTCAAAAAACGAAACTGGAATCTATAAGTTCAAAATGGACCAAGCCATTCCATCCTACTTATTTGCCTTAGCCGTTGGAGATATAGAGTACAAGTCTTTAGGTAAGGTAAGTGGAGTATATGCCGAGCCTAGCGTCATAGATGCAGCAGCCTATGAGTTTGCAGAAATGCAAAACATGGTTGATACAGCGGAATCACTTTATGGGCCCTATCAATGGGGTAGATATGATGTAATCGTTTTACCTCCTAGTTTTCCATTTGGAGGAATGGAAAATCCACGATTAACTTTTGCAACTCCCACTATCATCGCAGGAGATAGATCTTTAACTGCTCTAGTTGCACACGAATTAGCTCATTCGTGGTCGGGTAATTTGGTAACCAATGCTACTTGGGAAGACATTTGGTTAAATGAAGGCTTTACTGTCTATTTCGAGAATAGAATAATGGAAGAAATATATGGAAAAGATTTTGCAGATATGCTCGCTCTATTATCTTATGAAGACTTAATTGAAGAAATAGATTGGCTAAAAAGTGAAAAAAGAATGCCTGATACTCGACTTAGGATAAATCTTACCGATAGAAATCCGGATGATGGGCTAACCGGCATTCCTTATGATAAAGGATACTTTCTATTGAGACTTATTGAAGAAACAGTTGGAAGAGAAAACTGGGACTCCTTTCTGAAAGAATACTTTGAAACGTTCTCTTTTAAAGTAATGACTACTGATGCATTCTTGTATTACATCAATCAGGAACTCTTAAACAAAGATAGTGCTTGGGCAAAGCAAGTTAATATTGATGATTGGGTTTTTGGAGAAGGACTTCCTGATAATTGTCCAAGAATTATATCTAGCAACTTTAAAAAAGTAGAAGAAGCAATAAGTAGTTGGAAAAATGAGGCAAGTCCTAAGTCATTACAAACTAAAAAATGGATGACTCCAGAATGGCTTTACTTTATAAAGCAATTACCAGACACTTTAAAGGGCGAGCAAATGAAAGAATTAGATAAGGCCTTTGCATTTACTAATTCTGGAAATTCTGAAATTCAAGCAGCTTGGTTTGAAAAAGTTATTCCCAATAATTATACTTTCTCTGACGGTGCTGTTGAAAATTTCCTAATTAAAGTTGGACGAAGAAAATTCCTAGTACCTATTTATAAAGCAATTTTAAAATCAGACAATGGATCGGCCAAGGCAAATAATATTTATGAAAAGGCCAGGCCTAATTATCATGCCGTTTCTAGAACAACCATTGATGGTATTTTAGGTTTTAATTAAAAGTAAAATGGCCGGTAAAAAGAAATTAGAACATTTTCAAGAGCTCAAGAATTTTGATCATGTTTTTGAACCTGAATTAGAGGAAGTTTTTGATTCTGAATATAAGATGAAAGGTAAATGGAGGGCCTCCTTCTTCAAGAATGAAAACCCTATTATTTTAGAATTAGGTTGTGGGAAAGGTGAATATTCTGTTGGAATGGCTCGAAAATTTCCTGAAAAAAACTTCATAGGCATCGACATAAAGGGTGCTCGAATTTGGCGTGGAGCAAAGACAGCGGCTGAAGAAAACCTCAACAATATTGCCTTTTTAAGAACACGAATAGAATTTATTGGAAACTGTTTTGCTGAAAATGAGATAGATGAAATTTGGATTACTTTCCCCGACCCTCAAGAAAAAGATCGAAGAGAAAAGAAAAGGTTAACAGGACCTGCATTTATAGAAATGTATAAGAAATTCCTAAAACCGAATGGAATCATTCACCTAAAAACAGACAGCTCATTCTTTTATGACTTCTCACTTGAAGAATGTAAAATAAGAGGCTATCAAATCATGTTATCGACAAATAGCCTTTATCAAGAGGGAATGAAACACTTAGATGATGATATGAAGGAAATCTTAGGCATCAGAACCCATTACGAAAACATTTTTACTGAAAAGGGTCATCAGATACATTATCTAAAGTTTAGCGTAGATGCCAATTAAGCCCATTAAGTTAAGCGAAAAAAATAAAGATTTTTTTGATTTAGTGTATCAAGTCGTTCGCTTAATACCCAAAGGAAAAGTAAGCTCCTATGGAGCAATTGCAAATTACTTGGGCACCAAGAGTGGAGCAAGAATGGTTGGCTGGGCTATGAATGCTTCTCATTCTCAAGAGATCTATGTCCCTGCTCATAGAGTTGTTAATCGACTTGGTCTTTTATCGGGTAAAAATCATTTTCCTGAAGAAATACCCATGCAGAAAAGTTTAGAGGAAGAAGGAATAAAAATTATTGATGACCAAATCATTGATTTTGAATCTCACTTTTGGGATCCTCAGAAAGAATTAGATTTTTAACTTAAAAATTCTTAAAAATCATCTTTCTTTAGCAACTTTTAGCTGACCATATTGATTATTTTTGTTTTATGGAAGTAACGGTAGAAAAGGTCAAAGAGGCGCTGTCATTTGTCATAGAACCAGACTTAAAAAAAGACATTATTAGTTTAGGTTTAGTATCTAAAATTGAAATAGATAATAATCTTATTCGTTTCGATTTAAAAATATCGAATCCTGCCATGCATAATAGGAAGAGAATTGAGGAGGCTTGTGAGCATCAATTAAAAAGATTTCTTGGAAAGGATGTTAAAGTGGAAGCAAATATTACAGCTATGGGCAAGGCCCACGAAAGAGCTCCGGAGCATCGAAACGTATTACCTGGAGTAAAAAATATAATTGCAGTCGCTTCGGGAAAAGGTGGTGTAGGAAAATCAACTATATCTGCAAATTTAGCTGCAGGACTTGCGAAAAAAGGATTCAAAGTTGGACTGATTGATGCAGATATTTATGGCCCATCTATTCCAGCTATGTTTGATGTTAGCAATGAAAAACCTCAGACAACCACTATTGATGGTAGAGAATACATTAAACCTGTAGAAAGTTATGGTGTAAAGTTATTGTCAATTGGCTTCTTTTCTACTCCCGACCAAGCTGTTGTATGGAGGGGACCGATGGCTACTAAAGCATTAACACAATTATTTAAAGATGCCTATTGGGGAGAATTAGATTACATGATTATTGATCTTCCTCCTGGCACAGGTGACATTCATTTGACCTTAGTCCAGCAGATTCCTTTAACTGGCGCAGTGGTTGTTAGCACACCACAAGAAATTGCGTTGGTAGATGTTAGAAAGGCCTTAGGAATGTTTAGTATGCCTTCAATTAATGTAAACGTGCTAGGACTTGTTGAAAACATGGCCTACTTCACACCTCCTGAATTACCAGATAAGAAGTACTACATTTTTGGCAAGAATGGGGCAAAAGAATTAGCCGAAAAAATGAATATTAATTTCTTAGCAGAAATACCAATCGTTCAAAGCATCAGAGAAGCAGGTGATGTAGGAAGGCCAGCAGTGTTGCAAGAAGACACACCTCAAGCCAAAGCCTTTATGACATTAGTGGATAGAATAGTTTTACAAGTAGAACACTCAAAAACAGCATCAAAGAATTAATAACCAAAAAAGGACTAACATTGTGTATATGGAAGTGACTACAAACGAAGAAATCATTCAAAGAATTGAAGAATCCATAGAACAACTGCGTCCATTTTTAAAAGCAGACGGAGGAGACATAAAATTAATAGGTGTAGAGAATAATGTAGTTAAAGTTAAACTGCTTGGTGCATGTCAAGCATGCAATATGTCTGCCATGACCTTAAAGGCTGGTGTAGAAGAAACCGTTAAAAAAGCAGTTCCACAAATTACTTCAGTCATCGCTGTTGAAGATTGATTATTCTTCTTAATGAACTTTAGACAAGTTCTACTAATTGATTAAGGTTATCCTTGGGGTTCTTTCTAAATATTTCAACCATTTCTTTTTTCTTGATAACAAGGAGTTTCCAAAGTAGCTCAAAAACATAAAAAATCTAGATTAAGCAAGTCCATTTTAGTTTAAAGATTAAACTATTTTTACCACTCATTATAAAAAACAAAATGAACATAGGTGTTCAAATAACAAAGGCATTTTCTAGACTTCCATGGAGAGTTCTGTTCGGATTATCAACGATAATCTATTTCATTTTCTTTAAACTCATAGGCTATAGAAAGAAGGTCGTTATTGGAAATCTAAAAAACTCTTTTCCGAATAAAACTCCTAAAGAAATTAGCACAATAGCGAATCATTTCTTTAGATTCTTAGCAGATATGATGGTTGAAACTATAAAAGCCATCTCAATGTCAGATAAGGATTGGGCAATTGCATTTAAAACCACGAACATCAGCCTTCCAAACTCTTATTACGAAAAAGGCAAATCAACTATAACAGTATTGGGTCATTACGGAAATTGGGAATACCTAGTTTCTGCGTATTCAAGAGATGCTAAACATACTATTTTAGGGGTTTACAAGCCACTACATAATGAAGCTTTCGAAAAGCTTTTCGCATCTTATAGGTGTAAATATGGCATGGTTCTAGTCCCTCTTACTGAAGCTTATGAAACAATTGAAAAGTACCTTAATAAGGGTGAACTAATATCGATCATGTTAATCGGAGATCAAACTCCATCAGCAGACAGAGGATATTGGATGAACTTTTTAAACCAGGACACACCAGTCTTTAGAGGTGCAGAAAAATTAGCTGTCCAACATAATTTACCAGTAATTTACGCTTCTTTAGATCGCATCAATCGAGGAGAATACTCCATGTCTTTTGAGACTTTATTTGAAAACCCAAGAGAAACGTCTGAAGGAGAGATTACAGAGGCTCAAACCAAAGCCCTAGAAAAACAAATCAATGACAAACCATATTTATGGTTGTGGTCACATAAAAGATGGAAACACAAGCGACCAAAAAACACCCCAGAAAAATTTATTTCAAAGAGGTTTCCTGTAAAACAAAATGTTATTACCGACAATTAGAATGCTCTTTTATTTTTTTTACTCAGTAATTTTTTTATTAAACTTGCAGCATCCAATTCATACTAATGAAAATACATTTCTACCTTAGGTTTGCTACATTTTTCTTTATCTTTTTTTACGCCAATCAATCAAAAGCTCAATTTTCTTATTCTAGTTTTGAGCTTAATTACAAATGGATTAATATAGAAAAAGAAAATAATGGCGATTTTTTTTCTGAAAATAATACAAGAATAAACGAATTAACCGCCACTCTAAATTATATATACAGACCTATAAGAAGACTTGGTGTAGGGGTATCTATAAGTATCCCAGTAGTAACAGTATTTAAATGGTCTTATAATAACGCCCCCACATCTGGTGAAAACACTTACTATGAGGACGAAAATGAATTTGGCGGAAATGGCAGTCAATTTATGCCCTCTGAATATAATTATGACTTAAAAAATAGATTGGGAATTACATTAATAGGAAGATTCTTTTTAAGCGACGAAAGCACTGTTTATGCAGATTTTAGATATACTTTTTCTTCTGTTAATGAAACCTTTACTTTCAGGAGAGCACCTTCAGTAGGATTAGCTGAACAAAATATTAATTTTGATGAAAACCATGCTGCCAGAGGCCCTGGGTTTGAAATTGGCGTTCTTGGTGAGTTTGGAACAAATTTCTTCTTTAATTATGGCTTTGTAATGGACTTTATGAAATATGATGTAACTCCATTTTCATATAATATAGAATACTCATCGGATGGGGTTGTAAACTTTCGAAATAAACTCCAAGATTCACACTTTTCTTTTATGATTCATTACGGAATAGGATATAGATTTTAAAAAATAATGAAAAAGATAATCACTCTGTTTTATTGCCTGTTTTCCTTTGTTTCTATGCAAGGTCAATACAGGTATACATTCACCTCATTTCCCGATTCAGCTGAAGTTGAAATGAATGGCGAAATTAAATGCTTTACCCCATGCGCCATTGATTATTACTGGCGTGACCGAATAAATGAAAAAATTGTATTTAGTGTTAGCTCAAATGGATATAAAACATGGAGCGATACCCTCCGAAAGAAACCCATGTCATTTGACGAATGGGAATACATTGATCTTGATGAGGAATATGAACTTTTAGAGTTTGACTCACTAAGCCCACTTATAGGCTTCGACAAGCTTATGATTCACCTAAAAAATGGCGAAACAATAGGAAAAAAGATAGACCTAAAAAACAATGTAGAATTAATTAAATGGAAAGGTTCAGTAAAAATTGGGGATGAGGTCTTTGAAGAAAAATTCTATGAAATTGCTACCAATATGGGGTTTAACTCCATCGTATCAAAAAGTGCTGAACTTTTTTCTGATGATCATCGAAGAAACAACCAACTTCCCCGATATATTGTGGGTGTTGAAATTAAAAAATACAATTTATCTTATATTCAAGTAAAAGATAAAGACTACAATTCAGGAGATGTAAAAGCAGAGAATAAAATAGATTTTGAATGGAAAGTTTTAGATAAGAAATCAGGCAAGGTAGTATATACTTATAATAATTCTGGGCAAGTTAAATTTAGGCAACAATACTATCAAAGAGTCGAAAATAATAGAGATGTATATGAATTAGCCCTTATAGACTTTTTAGGAAATAAAGGATTCGTTGATTTAATTAAAAACAATGAGACTACAATTTTTGAAGATTACACATTAAATAATCGTAGCGAATCAATCTATGTTTCCCCAGATGAGCTGCCTTCTTTTAGTAAATTCACTGAGATGATTCAATATGCTAATAAATCATGTGTAACGATTATTACTGATGGAGGACATGGCAGTGGAGTTGTAATCGACAAGAATGGCCTTTTGCTAAGCGCCTACCATGTGGTTGAAGGAGTAAATCAGATTGATGTTAAATTTTCGAATGGCTTAACGCTTAGTGCTGAAATTGTTAAATATGATAAGGCAAATGATATTGTCCTTCTAGATATTACGGGCGATGGGTTTCAAGCATTACCATTATATATGGATGATGAAGAATTACCTATTGGAATTGAGGTTGTAACTATTGGAACGCCTGCTGAATTAGAACTTGGTCAAAGTATTTCAAAAGGAATATTGAGTGGCAAACGCAAAAGAGATGGGAATGTATACTTACAAGCGGACATTGCAGTAAGTCCAGGAAATAGCGGAGGCCCATTACTCAACTCAAAGGGCGAAGTAATTGGGATAATTCAACGAAAAATTATAAGCACCGGGGTTGAAGGAATTGGCTTTGCAGTGCCAATTGAACGAGTAATTGAGCGCTTTAACATTAGCGTTAATTAGTTCATTCAACTTTAAAATCCTCAAGCTTGTTTTCCTTAATCGTTTTCAGATATCTAGTTGATGGAACTTCATCATTACCTTCTATTCCATTCAAAATATCTAAAAGCTCTTTATTCGAAGCATTACCGTGCTTATCGGCATCAAATTTTACCAATTCGATCGTAGAGTAATGAAAAAACTCATAATCATCCACTTTCGCTGACCTGAAGGTTTGATAAGATTCTTCAATGATTGTAGAAGGAAAATCTTCTTTTAACGCAATTGCTTGAACCTTCATTAAGCTCTTAGATTCCGGCATATTTAACCAAAGAATTTTAATGCGTTTAACGCCTCTTTGTAAAGAAGTTACATCCAATACCAATGAATAGCCTTCTAACCCATTAACTATTTTCTCCTTTTGCTCAACAATGGTACAGCCTTTATATTTAGCCAATTCACTCTTCACTAACTCGTCAACATCATTTGATTTATCTGATGAAACCATAATTAATGCATCTTTTTCTGGAGAAAGAGCTGTTATAGATTGAGGAGAATTATTGATTTGCCATTTGTTTGGAAACTCACAATAGAGTCCTATAACTGGATGTATGAAAGCCGAGTCTTTAACAATCCCAGCCAACGGGTTCTGACCAAAGACAAGATTTTCTATCTCACGTATTTTTGTTCCTGGTTTAGGTTCTTTTCTTTCAAACCCATTTTTTTGATTTAATTTATTGATAGTCTTAACTCTCTTTGGTGTAATAGGATGATCAAGGTATATTGACTTTTCCATTTCTTGATTCGTCAAAAACTCTACAAACCTTTCCAGCCTCATAAGAATATCTCCTAAAGCATATGGGTCATAACCTGCTTTTGCAGCTAGCTCAATTCCTATTTTATCAGCTTTTTT
>CAYPJC010000078.1:0-8394 GCA_964410855.1 uncultured Flavobacteriales bacterium
AACCTTCAGAGGCGGATGTAGAATCTACAAGAGAATGGGCTAATAAAACTTATATAGATTTTCAAGAGACTCCAAACGATTCACTCTTTGTAAATGCAAATTCAGATAACAGGTTTGATCCAATTTATTATTCTAAAAATACAGCTTCTTTAGAAATTGACACAAGTTTATGGAACAAGGAGCCTGGTTTTATTACTGAACCTAAGTTGGCAAATAATATATTTACAATTCAAAAAGTAAAATCAAAAAAGATTGCTCCAGACTCGGTTTTGGCAAGTCATATTCTGATAAATTCTCAAACACAATCAGAAGAAGTTGCTGAAAATCTAGCAGATAGCCTGTTAATTTTACTAGAAGATGGTGCTGTTATGGCTGATTTAGCCCTACAATTCTCTGATGACAAAGCAACTGGAGAGAAAGGTGGAGATTTTGGGTGGTTAACTGAAGGCAAAATGATTCAAGCGCTTAATGACGCTCTCTTTACATCTGAAGTCGGAACTTTTAAAAAGGTAAAAAGTGTCGCTGGATTTCATATAATCAAAGTAAATGAAACAACAAATCCCGTAGAAAAAATTCAAATAGCTATAATTGAACGGGAGGTTTTACCAAGCAAAACAACTTACTCAGATCTTTTTAATATGGCGAATAGCTTCTCTATTGATGTAACAGATATTGAATCTTTTGAAGCATCAATTACTGAAAACAATGTTCAAAGAAGGTCAGCAGTTTTAAAAGAAAATGATAATCAAATAGAAGGACTTACTGCTGCAAGAGATTTAGCAAGATGGATTAAAGAAGCCAGCGAAGGTGATGTTTCGGAAGCCTATGATACCGACGAAGCATTTGTAGTTGTAATTGTAGAAACAGTTAATAATAAAGGCCCAGCTCCTTTAGACAAAGTGCGCAATCGAGTTGAATTTTTAGCAAGGCAAGAGAAAAAGGCTAAGCTAAAGAAAGAAGAATTGGCAGGCGCCTCAGATTTAACTGAACTTGCATCTAAAGCAGGTCTATCTATTGAGTCTGCAGAAAACGTATCTTTTTCAAGTCCTATATTGCCTAACGTAGGTTTAGAGCCCAATGTTATTGGAGTAGCAATGACACTTGAACAAGGCCAAATGAGCAACCCAATTCAAGGCAACAACGGTGTCTTTGTTATTTCCCTTGAAAGTAAACTTATTCCACCACAAGCAAATATTGCACAAGCTAGAGCAACTATTACGCAAGGCTTAACAACCTTAGTTGAGGGTGGTGCTGTATTTAACGCATTGAAGGAGAAAGCAGAAATAAACGACAATCGCTCTAAGTTTTATTGATTAACTAATTTAGAATATTTAATATTTTTACACTTCATACTAAATACTATTAAGATGACTTGGAATGATTTTGTTTATGGTTTAGGAGATTTGATGGAAGCTACTTTCTCTATACTTCCTGCTTTAGGTAATCTCCCAAATATTTTATTTGCCGGAGTGATTTTTGCAGGTTTAGTATATTGGATTCTAGAGCTCCAAAAATATAAATCCGAAGCGAAAAAAACAGGTGGCATGGAATAATAATCTCTATTCTAAATCTACCAAATTGTAGGTTCACAATTAAATATCTAAGAGCAACTTTCAATCTTACAACATAGGAGTATGGTTGCAATGGAGACCATAAATACTTCAACCCAGTTCAATTAAGTCAAATCCAATATCTTTTCGATAATATTTATTTTTAAAAAGTATTCGATCTGCATTTAGGTATGATTTTGCCAATGCATCTTTAAAGTTTGCGCCTAAGGAGGTTACTGCTATAATTCTACCACCATTAGTGACAGTTTCTCCATCTATAATTGTTGTTCCTGCATGAAAGGCAATGCAATCCCCTAAGTGGTCAAAACCACTTATCTGATCTCCTTTTTCGTAGGACTCAGGATATCCACCTGCAACCAACATTACTGCAGTAGCTGCATCCTTTGAAAAGACAATTTCCTCTTCAGCTAATGTGCCTGATGCAGCGGCAGAAAGGTGTTTTAGGAAATCAGAATTGATTCTTGGCATTACAACCTCAGTCTCAGGATCTCCCATTCTCACATTGTATTCAATTACATATGGCTCATCATCCACAATCATTAAACCAATAAATAGAAAACCACAATAATCCATCTTTGCCTTTTGAAGGCCATTAACACTTGGTGCGATTATTTTCTTTTCAATTTTTGCCATTAATTCTTTTGTTGCAAAAGGAACAGGAGATATGGCACCCATTCCCCCAGTATTTAAACCTGCATCTCCTTCTCCAATTCGCTTATAATCTTTAGCTTCTGGCAATATTTTATAATTCTTCCCATCTGTTAGAACAAAGACAGACATCTCAATTCCATCGAGAAATTCTTCAATTACCACCTTTACGCCTGCAGAACCAAACTTTTGATCTACAAGCATACCTTTAAGTTGTGTTTTTGCCTCTCCCAATTCTTGGCATATCAAAACCCCTTTTCCTCCAGCCAAGCCATCTGCTTTTAAAACGAATGGTGACTCTAACTCTTCCAAAAATTCATAAGCTGATTCAATTGTTGATGCATCAAAAGTTTTATACCGGGCAGTAGGAATTTTATTTTGAATCATAAAGCTTTTTGCAAACTCCTTACTTCCTTCTAGCTTCGCCCCATGTTTTGATGGTCCAATCACTTTCAATTTATTGAATCTACTATCAGACTTAAAAAAATCAGTAATCCCTTCCACCAAAGGCGCTTCAGGACCTACTATCAACATATCGATTTGATTATTTGAGACAAACTCGGCAATGATTGAAAAATCAGAGAGGGAGAGCTTAACGTTAGTTGCTAAATTTGATGTTCCAGCATTACCCGGTGCAACAAAGAGCTTATTAAGTTGCTCGCTTTGAGCTATTTTCCATGCGATAGCATGTTCTCTACCACCTGACCCTAATATTAAAACATTCATTGAAATTTTTGCTACAAAGAAACGAATTAGAAAGGCAAAAAGAGATACTACTCTCCCAGATCTTCATATTGACCTGCCACCCATTTCACGTATTTCTTATCGTATCGAAAACCCATGTCTTCGTCTCGAATATAGAGTTTAGCGACAGGTGGAAGCATGCTTTCATCTATTGAGTTTTGATCTACACGAAAAAGTTCGATGTCTAATTGAAAAAAATACCGGCCTTCAATAGTTGAGTCTGACTTCGCAATCACGGCAACTGATTTATCAACATATCCCCTTTTTGCGAAAGCTACGCTATAAACAGATCCTAATTCTAAATCTAACTTAAAGCTACCATTTCGTTGAGTTTTCCCAATAAAGAATACTTCATTGTCTTTATAAACTTCAATGTCAGCAAAACCAACCGCAACTGATTCATTTTCAACAACTCCGTGAAGGGTTAATTTACCCGATTGAGCAGAGATTGTTCCAAAGGAAAAAAGCAATAAAAATAATATCCCTATAACACCAATATTTTTCATAAGACTTGTAATACGGCGAAATTAGAAAATTGTTCGACCAATTACTTAAAAAAAGGAATAGAAGCTTCTTTTTATGCTATAGGCCCAATAAAATCTCCTCTGGATTCTTTCCTCCGAAAATAATTTTCGTTGGATTTTCTATCATTTCTTTCACTTTAACTAAGAAACTTACAGACTCTTTGCCATCGATAATTCGGTGATCATAAGATAAAGCCACATACATGATTGGTCTAATTACAACTTCACCATTAACGGCCATAGGGCGTTGTACAATATTGTGCATGCCTAAAATTGCCGATTGAGGAGGATTAATTATTGGAGTGCTCATCATAGATCCAAAGACGCCTCCATTGGTAATTGTAAATGTTCCGCCTGTCATTTCATCTAATGACAGTTTTCCATCTCTTGCCTTAACTGCTAAACGCTTAATATCTGATTCAATTTCTGCTAAACTCATTTGCTCAGCATTTCTAATCACCGGAACCATTAAACCTTTAGGACTACTAACCGCAATTCCTATATCTGCATAATCATGAAAAATAACTTCTGTTCCATCAATCATCCCATTTACTGCAGGGAAATGATTTAACGCTTCTGTAACTGCTTTTGTAAAAAATGACATGAAACCGAGGTTTACATCATGAGTTTCTCTGAATTTCTCCTTCATTCTCCCCCTAAGCGCCATAACTTCACTCATATCAATCTCGTTAAATGTAGTCAGCATAGCTGTCTCATTTTTAACAGAAACTAATCGTTCAGCAACTTTTCTTCTCAAAGAAGACATTTTTTCTCGCCTTTGGTCTCTAGAACCACCCCAACCTTGAGTCGATTCTGAAGGAAATCCAGCAGCCATAGCATTTACTACATCTTGTTTAGAAATCTTTCCTCCTTTGCCACTTCCTTTAATTTGACTTGCAGAAAGATTATTTTCTTCCATCATTTTACGAGCAACAGGAGATTGCTGTCCTTTAGCATGAGAATTTACAACATCCTTAGAGGAACTAGCTGCTGAGTTTTCTATTGCTTTCGATGGTTCTTCTACCTTTTTAATCGGTTCTTCTACTTTTTTAGCCTTTTTCGGAGCTTTTGCTGAAGTATCAATTTCAGCAACTACTTGCCCTACTTCAACAGTATCACCTTCTTCAGCTTTTAAACTAATTGTTCCACTTGCTGTTGCGGTTAATTCTAAAGTTGCTTTATCAGAATCAATTTCTGCAATTACTGAGTCAATCTCTACATATTCACCTTCTGAAACCGTCCATGAAGCAATATCAACTTCTGAGATCGACTCACCTGGACTAGGAACTTTAACTTCTTCCATCTTAATCTATTATTTTTATGATAAAACCATTGAATGCTTTAAAACTGCATCAATGATTGCTTTTTGTCGTATTGAAAAAACTTTTGAGGAGCCTGCTGCAGGACTTGCACTTGCATTTCTGCCTATCAACTTCCATATTTCTGCTTGCTCTGTAGAAGTTTTTATAAACCTCCAAGCACCCATATTTTCAGGCTCTTCTTGAACCCAGAGTAAATTTTCTGATTCTTTATACTTAGCTAGTATTTTATTTAATTGTTTTTGAGGAAAAGGATACAATTGTTCTATTCGAATAAGGGCTATATCTTTAATTCCTTCTTTATCTCTTTCGTTTTTTAGCTCATAAAATAGCTTTCCTGAACAACATACAACAGTCTTAACCTCTTTAGGTTTAACTGTTGAATCATCAATTATTTCAAGAAATTTACCGCCGGCAAGATCTTCTATTTTCGATATTGCTTGAGGATGGCGCAATAAACTCTTTGGAGTCATAACAACCAATGGAGTTCTAAACTCTCGCTTTAATTGCCTTCTTAGAACATGATAAAAGTTAGCAGGAGTTGTACAGTTAACTACTTGCATATTTAAATCAGCACAAAGCGTTAAATACCTCTCTAATCTAGCACTTGAATGCTCTGCACCTTGGCCTTCATATCCATGAGGCAGTAGCATTACTAACGCACTCTTACTCCTCCATTTATCTTCAGCACTGCTTAAAAACTGATCAATAATAATCTGAGCACCGTTATTAAAATCTCCAAATTGGGCTTCCCAAATAGTTAAAGCATTTGGCATTGCCATTGAGTAACCGTAATCAAATCCCAAAACGGCATATTCGGATAGCAATGAGTTGTAAATATCAAATTTTGCTTGACCATCACTTAGGTTATTCAAAGGCACGTATTCCTCTTCAGAATCTTCAACTTTTATTACAGCATGCCTGTGTGAAAATGTCCCACGTTCAACATCCTGACCACTAATTCTTATTGGATGGCCTTCATCCAATAAAGTAGCATATGCCAAAGTCTCTGCCATTCCCCAATCCAATTGATTCGTATCTTCAACCATCCTTCGACGATCTTCCATCAGCTTTCTTGACTTCTTAAAAAATGGTTTCTCTTCGGATAGTGTTACCACTTTCTTTGCCAATTCTAATAGTCGTTTTTTATCAAAACTTGTACCGTCTGAACTTTCAAAATCTTCAGCAACGGAAGGCCTAATTCCTTCCCATGTCTCCTCCAGAAAGTTTGTAATTACAGCTTTATCAATTTGTTTAGATTCTGTAAGTCGTTCTTGAAGCATGTCATTGAAAGATTGTTTCATTTCCTTTGCTTCTTCTTCAGAAATGATGCTTTTTTCAATTAACGATTCTAAGTAGATTTCTCTTGGATTCTTATGTTTTGAAATAGCCTTATATAAAATTGGTTGCGTAAATCGTGGCTCATCGCCTTCATTATGCCCGTATTTTCTATAGCAAAGTAAATCAACAAAAACATCTCCTTTATATTTATTCCGGTACTCCAATGCCAGTTTAATGGTGTGCACAACCGCTTCTACATCGTCTCCATTCACATGAAAGACAGGGCTTAAAGTAACCTTCCCAACATCGGTGCAATAAGTGCTTGATCTGCCATCAAGGTAATTGGTCGTAAATCCAATCTGATTGTTGATCACAATATGGATCGTTCCTCCAGTTTTATAGCCATCTAAGTTGGCCATTTGAATGACTTCATAAACTACACCTTGCCCTGCAATTGAAGCATCGCCATGAATAAGTATTGGAGCAATTTTATCATCTGAGCCTAAATAGTCATCTACTTTTGCTCTTGAGATACCCTCAACAATCGGACCTACAGCTTCTAAGTGAGATGGATTGGGAGATAAGGTAAGTTTTACATTTTTTCCGTTATCTGTTTTTATATCACACGTATAACCTAAGTGATATTTTACATCACCGTCGAAAAGATTATCTTCATATTCTTTACCCTCAAATTCGCTAAATATGCTATCATATGTTTTGTTGAAGATGTTTGCTAGCACATTTAGTCTGCCTCGATGAGCCATTCCAACAACAAACTCTTCGATGCCCATATTGGCACCCATTTCAACTAAGGCATCTAATGCTGGGATTAAAGATTCTCCCCCTTCTAATGAAAATCGCTTTTGACCTACAAACTTTTTGTGCAAGAATTCTTCAAAGATAACTGCTTGACTCAGCTTGTGAAGCATGTGTTTCTTATCATCGTTCGAAAATTCAGGACGATTTCGATTGGATTCAAGTTTTTCTTGCAACCACTTAACTTTATCAGGTTTTCGAATATAACGATATTCAATACCTATGGAGCTGCAATATGTTTCTTGTAAATGGTTAATAATATCCTCTAAGGTTGATTCTTTTAACCCTATCTCCGTTGCTGCTTTAAACTTAGTTTGCAAATCCTCTTTAGCAAGTCCAAAATTTTCAATATCTAAAGTTGGGCTGTATTTTCTTCTATCTCGAACAGGATTCGTCTTAGTAAACAAATGACCACGAGTTCTATATCCATGAATTAGACTAAGAACTTTAAACTCTTTATCTAAGCTAATTCCAGATTCAAAAACTGCAGTATTCTGCTTAATAGAAGGTTTATCATCATAATTTTCGCGGGCAAAATCAAAGCCTTCAAAGAATTTGGCCCAACTCTCATCAACAGATTGCGGGTCGAGTTTGTAATTTTTGTAGAGTTCTTCTACGGCAGAAACATCCGCATTACTCAGGTAAGAAAACTTATCCATATAAAGTTAAAATGTACGATATCTAGCGGTAAAGTTAATTATTTCTCAGTGACCAATTAACCCTGATTATGCATTAGAAAATCTATTCCGAGCTGAAATCTCTTCAAAATAGAACACGGTGTTACATTTTTTGATTTAACCTTAACGATGCTATGCTTAAATCAATAAAATCTCCTATTTTATTAAGCTTTCAACTCTCATAACGAAGTCCTAATACATAATCAGGGTTTAAGAATCCTGTTGGTTATTCCAATGAATTTGAGAAGTGCTTTTTTGTAATCACTTTTAATAATTCACGCTCCATAATTAACACGCTCAAACTCCAAGACGTTCTTTCATTATGTTTCCCAAAAAGAATGTGTTTTACTTTTTTTTCATCTATGTCTATAGCATAAAGCAATCTAAAGAACCGTTCTGAATCTAAATTTACTAAGCGATCAACAACAGGTTCTAGCTTCTCAACCAAGAGGTTCCAATCCAATTCGGTTCCTGCTTCATAAACAAAATCTTGGATCAAGTTAAAATCCTTGTTTACTTGTTGTATCAGTAATTCAAGAATGTTTGAATCTGATTTATATTTTAATATAGTATCTATCTGTTTCAATTCAACTAACTTTCAGATTACAAACTAAATCATTTTGGAATTGTTTCTATCTAAATAATTAATGAAAAAAAGCGTTTTAATAAGTGGAGGAAGTGGTTTGGTGGGAAATCGGTTGACTGAACTTTTGTTAGAAAAAGGGTATGAAGTTGCTCATTTAAGCCGCTCTGAAAGAAATAGTGAGGTGAAAACGATAAGATGGAATATTGAAAAAATGTAACTAGACCCCAT
>CAYPJC010000079.1:0-5085 GCA_964410855.1 uncultured Flavobacteriales bacterium
ACAAAATAATAAGCCTTGCCGGAAAAATTGATAGCGCTAGTTTATTAATCATTTCATTAGTAGAACATGACGATTCTTATAGCGCCGCGTTTAAGAACTGCTATGTTTATTTATCTAAAATTCCCAATAGAAAGACCTTTGGTGAAAAGCCCATTCTTCTATTGGTGCCATCTGCAGGAAAAATTATCGAAGCAGATGTCTTAAGTTCAGCTATTGACAAATTTTTAGCAGCGGATAGTGAAATTATAGAATCCTATTCATTCCCTAATATTCAGCAAAACCTTACCGATGATCGAATTGCCAATTTTAGCACTCCTATTGAATTAATTCGAAAAGTAAATCACCTCAAACAAACCTATTTTAAACCGTATTACGCCGACAAAAGTTTTACTTGTGGAATTGATCCTGAGAGAGGCGGGGGAAATGGGGATGCAATTGAATATTGAAAGATTATTAAATACTACACTCCTTCAACCTCACTTTTTTCGACCCAACCTTCATTTCCATTTGGAAGCGATATCCTGAACCAGACTTCTGTCTCTTCCTTAATTCTTACTTTGCTTCCTTCATGCAATACAAACAGTTGAGAACTTCCTTCACTTGGTGAGCTATTAATGTTAACCGTTGGGTTCATAACAATGGCATACTTCTGTGCACTTAAAGACCCATTTTGATGAGTGGCCATAAACCAACCAACTAGCCCCAACCCAAGAGAAAAGGTAAAGACATAAAAAGCGGTCTTTTTTAAAACTAAGGTTCGGTTTGTGAGGTAAATGCTAAACCCAATAAAGGCCAAAAAGAAAAAACCAACAGCCGTTTTTGCCCAAGGGTCAATGCCTAAAAGGTTAACGATGCTTTCCCACCATTGGTAAAAAAAAATAACTGGAATAGCTTCAATCTTATCAACCGTTTTTTCATTGGCTAAAGCCAAGTTGTGCGTTGCATCTTCATTGTTTGGATTAATCTTAAGTGCACGTTCGTAGTGAAGCACTGCGAAAGCAATGTCATTGGTTTTAAAGTAGGCATTCGCCAAATTATAATGCAGATCGTCTGAAATATAATCTCTATCTAATAATCGATTATAGATTTCAGCAGCTTCTTTATAATTGGCTTCTTCATAGATTTTATTGGCACTTTCAAAAATGGCCATATCAGCTTTCTCATCTGCCATTAGACTGAAGGAAGCAAGTACAGTAAACAATAAAATTAACTGCTTTTTCATTTTCTTAAACTTTCAGTTTTACTAATTATTTGAACAGATTGATCGTAAAGGGATTGAGAGTTTATCTCAGTACTAGCAGAAAAACGTGCCATTTCAGCTTCTTCTAGTACTTTTTTTACTTCTTCTTGAATGTTTTCGGTATTAGAATATGAACCCAACAGCTCGGTAATTTTTTCTTGTGATAATTCGGCAACACTGATGTTAAACTTATCGGCAAAATAGCCAAATAAAGCCGATGAAATCTCTTCGTAAAAGGATGGTAAGTCAGCTTCTTTTAGATGCTTACTGGCTTTTGCCAAACGTTTGTTGGCTAATTTATTGGCTTTTGATTTTCTAAGGTTAACTTGATCTGATTGCTTGAGTTTATTCTTCTTAAATAAGAAATAAACAAATACCATTAATAGGAGAGAAAGAACAAGTAGTCCATAAAATAGAGTCGAATCATAAAATTGATTTTCTTTTGAAATCAACATCAAATCTGCCACATGAATATATCGAATATCGGTATTCAGTAATTTTACTTCCTCTTTCCGGCTTGATGAATAAACAACATTGCCACCTTCGTCTGTTCCTTTGGCAACTTGAATGCTTAATGGCTTAGATGTAATTGTTTTATAGGATTTAGAGGCAATATCAAAATAGGTGAATTCGTATGGTTCTAAGTCGAACTGGCCTGGGTGCCTTGGTATAACCAAATAGCTAAATACCTTACTTCCTTTAGATCCGCCATAAGTCGTCTTAAAATTATCTTTTGTTTCAGGGTCATACACTTCAAAGTCAGGAGGGAAGTTTAATTGGGGAGAACCAATCAATGGCAAATTACCTTGACCACTAATGGTGACTTTAAAGTTAATGGCTTCATTGGCAGCTATACTGTCTCTATTAACCGTCAAATTCATTTTGAATTTCCCCACAGCTCCAGAAAAGTTTGATGGTTTACCTTTTTTGGGTAAAGCACTCACCTTAATTTTTATGGACCTACTACCTGCAATAACTTGCTTACTATCATAACCTCCTCCAAAAAATTGTTCCATTGCCGAACGTCTTCTTTTGCTTTTTACTTGAAATGTCACTTTCATCTTTAGTGGGTCAATGATTAATTCACCACTTCGCTGCGGGTATAAAACCGATTGTTGTAATTCAGCAACTTGATATACTTTGCCATCTATTCTTTCCTGAGTCAGTTTTACTTGGTCGTAGATGGAGTTTAAGTCTTGTGACCAAAAACCGTTTAAAGAGGGCAAACTCTCTAAATTTATTCCAGTTAGTGTATATCTAGAATACAGTTTAAAAGTGGCTGTAATCTTTTCCCCAACATATACAGCTGATTTGTCTACATATGCTCTTATAAATACCTTGTCCTTAACAGTCTCAGCCACTTTTTTGCGTTGGGTTTGTCTGTTTCGCTGAGCATTTGCACTATTGGCTGAGTTTTGTATGACTTCTATTTTAATGGGCTCAGTTTTGTAAACCTTTCCATTAACTACAATACTTGCAGAACCGATTGTAAATGCTCCTTTCTGTGTGGCTTGTAGTATATAACTAATCGAAGTGGTTTTGCTTACATTGCCATTAATGTACTGCATGCTTTGAGACTGATTTGGTCCTGATAGCATCCCAAACTTATTAAAGGAGGGAGCTCTGAAATTAGTGGCATTTTCATTTATTGTAAAAGTTACTTGAACACGCTGACCAACTTCTATGGTCGTGCTACTTACCTTGGCAGTAAAACTTACAGCACCAGCAAAAGCTAACAGTCCGTGTGCAAGAAGTATAAATGTGGTAAATAATTTTTTCAATTCGTTGTGTTTTCTTTTTGGTGATTTAGATTACCAGTCTTTTTCTATATCAACATTAACATCCTTAACCTTTTGTTTCTTTAGCTTTTCTTGAAGCTCTTTCTCTTGATTGTTAATCGCCTCTAAGATTCGTTCAGCATCTTCTCTGGAAATCTGCTGCTCTTGCTGTTGCTCTTTTTGTTCTTCTTGCTGCTGTTCCTCTTCTTCTTGCTGCTCTTGTTCTTGGTCCTGCTCTTGGTCTTGGTCTTGTTCTTCTTCTTGTTCTTCTTTGTTTTTGTCTTGATTTTCTTGCTGCTCCTCTTGATCTTTATTTTCTTCCTTGTTTTCTTCTTTTTTCTGTTCTTCTTGCTGCTGTTGCTGTTGAAGTTGTTGCTTGGCATAGGCCAAATTATACCTACTTTCTTCGTCAGTCGGATTATTTAAAAGTGCATTTTTATAGGCTTTTATGCCTTCTTCTAGTTTTTCGGACTTTATGAATGAATTGCCTAAATTATGATAGGCTTTTGCTTTTTGGTCTTCCGACTCAGATTTTTCAGCTGCTTGAATAAAATATCTTCCTGCGTCTTCAAACTTCCCTTGACGGTACAAAGCATTTCCTAAATTAAAAGCAGATTCTACTTTATCGCCATCTTTTCGAACACTTTTACGGTATTTTTCTTCGGCTTTGGTGAAGCTATTTTGTTTAAACAATTCGTTTCCTTCTCTAACTTCTTGATAAGCAGATTGAGCTCCTAAAGCTAGGGGAAATAGAAGAAGTAAAATAATTTTAATCTTTAACATCCTCAAATAGATTTATTTTTTCAACTATTTTACTCCGTTGTTCACTGACGATTATTGATAGGAGTAGAAATAGTACTGCTACTCCAACAAAAAACTGAAAACGGTCTTCATAATCCGTGTAAACTTGGCTTTCGAATTCGCTTTTTTCTAAACCACTTAAATCATCCAATATGGCATTGAAACCTGCATCGGCGTTTGTAGCTCTTACATAGATTCCATCGCCAATTGATGCGATTTCTTGAAGCATTTCCTCATTTAAACTACTTACAATCGTATTTCCTTCATTGTCTTGTCTAAAACCTGTTTTTCTACCATTTCGAAATACCGGAATTGGTGCTCCGTTTGTCGATCCCATACCAATAGTATATACTTTAATGCCTTTTTTATTTGCTTTTTCAGCAGCTTTAACAGCATTGTCTTCGTGGTTTTCTCCATCGGTTACTATGATTAGAGCTTTGTTGCCTCCTCGCTCAAAATCAAAAGATTTTATAGCTAAATCAATGGCAGAACCGATGGCAGTTCCTTGAGTAGGAACAATGTCAGTATCTATAGTTCCTAAAAAGAGTTTTGCAGCAGAATAATCAGTGGTGATTGGTAATTGGGTAAAGGCTTGACCTGCAAAAACAATGATTCCAAGACGATCGCTTTTTAGTTCTTCTACCAACTGAAGCATGCCTCGTTTAGCACGTTCTAATCGATTGGGAGATAAATCTTCTGCCTTCATGCTATTGGAAACATCAATAGCAACAATTAAATCAATTCCCTCTCTTTTTATTTCTTCTACTTTGGTTCCAATTTGTGGATTGGCAACTCCAATTATTAAAAAGCCAAAAGCAATGAGATACAGGGTAAATTTCGTGTTGTATTTTGCGTTTGAATAGCTCGGCATTAACTGACTAAATAGGGCATGTTCCGCAAATTTTTCTCGAGATTTTTTTCTCCATCTTTTAAGCACAGCAAACCATATAAGCATTATCGGTATTAATGCCAAGCCCCACAATATATAGCTATGTTCGAATCTAAACATGTTAATTGATGGTTTTTAGTATGGTGTTTTTAAAAGCAAATTCTAGAAATATAAGTACTAGAGCGATTAAGGCAAATGGAAAAAATTCCTCTTTCTTTTTGCGGTATTCTGTCACTTCAATTTTTGATTTTTCCAATTGATCAATTTCACCATAAATCGCTTTTAGGCTTCTATTGTTTGTTGCTCGATAGTATTTTCCACCAGTCATTTTAGCAATTTCACGCATCGTGGGCTCATCAATTTTTACTTCCACATTT
>CAYPJC010000079.1:5126-8365 GCA_964410855.1 uncultured Flavobacteriales bacterium
GCCATACCATTGGTTCCCAATCCAATCGTATAAACACGAACTCCAAATTCTCTAGCAATTTCAGCGGCAGTTAGTGGCGGAACAGATCCTTTGGTATTAAAACCATCGGTTAAAAGAATAACCACCTTGCTTTTGGCATCACTGTCGCGCAAACGATTTACTGAAGTAACCAAACCTAAACCTATGGCAGTTCCATCTTCAATCATGCCATTTTTGACATCTTTAAAAAGGTTCTTTAATACAGCATGGTCAGTTGTTAATGGAGATTGAGTAAAACTTTCTCCACTAAAGGTAACTAAACCTATTCGATCACTTGGCCGGCTACTGATAAACTCCATAGCCACATTTTTGGAAGCTTCTAAACGGTTTGGTTTTAAATCTTCTGCCAACATGGATCCTGAAATATCCATTGTAATTATAATGTCGATACCTTCTGTGGTCACATCTTGCCAGCTTAATGATGATTGGGGTCTTGCCAGGGCAACAAATAGAAAACTCAAGGCAATCATAGTTAGTGAAAAGGGTAAATGTCTTACCCAATTTTTAAAATCGCTGTTTGTTTGCGGCAAGTGAGAAAAAGTCGAAATACGGATGGTGGCTTTTTGCCTTTTCAAGCGAAAAATATAAGCCACAACAAGAATCGGGATGATTGCAAATAATACAAACAACTCTGGGTTCGCAAACTGAATTTCATTCCACCATTTATTCATGATTGGAATCTGTTTTAGTTTCTACTCCATCAGTTGATGCATTTTCTATAGCTTCTGATTCTAATTTAATGGCAGTTTTTTTAATGAAAATATAAGCACTTTTTAAAGCCTCTTCATTTTCAATAGCAATGGGTTTTTGTTTGGCAAACTTGGCCATGTCAGCCAAACTCAGTAATTCATAAAGTTTGGCTTTCTCTGTTTTTTCAACTTCAGATGATCCTTGAATTAAGGCATTGATCTCATCAGTAGTTAACTCAAGTGCTCTTAATTCAAAGCGATTCTCAATGTATTCTCGAATAATAAAGGACAAGTTTGAGTAATACTCCTTCAAATGGTCATTTTGCCAAAGCTTCTTAGCTTCTAGTTCCAGTAGTTTTTGATTAGCCACTTTATCCGCAGCTTCTTTTGGTACAAAAACCTCTTTTTCTTCTTGAGGACGGTTTCTATACCTCTTAAAGAGAATAATTCCTACGATCACTAACAATATAGCTAACAGGATTAAACCAATTGGAGTTCTATTCGCTAATATCCAATCCGTTAAAGAGAAAGGAACCTCCATGATATCCTTGATGTCTTTGATGTCTTGATCAGCTTGAAGTGCAACGTTGTTGACCGTTAAAAGAAGCGGTTCCGTTTTTATAGTATCTCCACCAATTATAAATTTAAAAGGAGGAATTACATGAAGTCCACTGTCCCATGAAGTTATTAATATGCGTTGAGTAAATATTTTAGTAGTGATATCGTCCTGATCAAAAGTAGTATCTATGTTAGATACTTTAACGACTTCTATAAATTTCGATATGGTATCCTGTACAGCGGGAAGCATAACATTAGATTCTGCTGCAGAAACTCTTAGTTCTAAATCGATAAATGTTTGTTCGCCAATTTTAATTTCGTTGTTATAGAGACCTGCAGAAACGCTTTGTGCGTTTACTGAAACAGTAGCAATCAGAAATAGTAGCCCTATGATTAAATACTTCTTCATCGCTTGGCTCCTCTTCTTTTAAATAAAGTCATTAAAGGCTGAATAAAAGATTGGTGGGTACCTATTCTAGTGTTGTCAATACCACTTTTTCGAAGCAATTCTGCAATTTCTCCTTGTTTCTTTAAAGCGTTGGCTTTGTATGCATTTCGATTTCGTGCTGAGGCTGAGTCAAACCATCGAATTTCATCACTTTCAGCATCTTGAAGTTGGACCATTCCCACATTGGGAATTTCCATTTCTCGCTCATCATAAATCTGAAGAGCAACCAAATCGTGTTTTTGATTGGCAATTTTTAGCTCATTGTCAAAACCTTCATCCAGGAAATCTGAAATCAAAAAAGCAGTACACCTTTTCTTAATGGCCAAGGTGAAATAACGTAAAGCCTCCTTCAAATTCGTTCCCTTATGTTCCGGTTCAAAGTCGATTAGTTCTCTAATAATTGTCAATATGTGACTTTTTCCCTTCTTTGGAGGAATAAATTTTTCTACCTGATCACTAAAAAAAATCACGCCTACCTTATCGTTATTTTGGATGGCTGAGAATGCAAGAACGGCACACAATTCTGTTACCAGATCTTGTTTCAATTGCTTTTTTGTTCCAAAACTCTTTGAGCTACTCATGTCAACAAGTAGCATAACAGTCATTTCTCGTTCTTCTTCAAAAACCTTTACATAAGGATGGTTGAAGCGAGCAGTAACATTCCAATCAATACTGCGAATTTCATCACCCATTTGATAATCACGCACTTCGCTGAAAGCCATACCTCTCCCTTTAAAAGCAGAATGATATTCGCCTGAAAAGATTTGATTTGACAAACCTTTGGACTTTATCTCAATCTTTCTAACTTTTTTGAGAAGATCTTGTGTATTGCGATTGGGCTTACTCAATTTGAAACGAATTAAGGTACTTCAACCGCGTTTAATATTTCGTTGATAATGTCTTCAGAAGTTACATTTTCAGCTTCAGCTTCATAACTTAAGCCAATTCTGTGGCGAAGCACATCTTTAGCAATAGCTCTAACATCTTCAGGAATTACATATCCTCTTCTTTTGATAAAGGCATATGCTTTGGAAGCTATGGCTAAGCTAATGCTTGCCCTTGGTGATCCACCAAAAGTAATGAGGTCTTTTAGCTTTTCTAAGCCATATTCCTCAGGATTTCGAGTTGCAAATACAATGTCAATGATGTATTGCTCTATTTTTTCATCCATATATACTTCACGAACTGTTTCTCGTGCTTTTAGTATATCTGCCGGATTCAGAACTTTAGAAGCTTTTGGCATTCCTGCTTTGGCTAAATTGTTTCTGATAATGAGCTTTTCTTCAGCTTTCTTAGGATAGTCTAATACAATTTTTAACATGAAACGATCCACCTGAGCCTCTGGAAGGGGATAAGTGCCTTCTTGCTCCACTGGGTTTTGCGTAGCTAACACCAAGAATGGTTTTGGTAATGGAAAGGTAGTGTCACCAATAGTAACTTGTCTTTCTTGCATCACTTCAATAAAGCAGATTGCACTTTTGCAGGGGCTCTATTGATTTCATCTG
>CAYPJC010000080.1:0-8302 GCA_964410855.1 uncultured Flavobacteriales bacterium
TAAATTTGTATCATGAATGTAAGTGATGACTTAAAAATTACCATTCAATCTGCGCCAAAGAAACCCGGGATTTATCAATACTATGATCAAAATGATAAACTCCTTTATATAGGCAAAGCCAAAAATCTAAAAAACAGAGTTAGTTCTTATTTCAATGCTGATAAATCAAAAAGTGGTAGAATTAGACTGTTAGTCAGTAAAATTAGAACAATCAAATACATTCTTACAGAAACTGAGATGGATGCTTTGCTTTTAGAAAACAATCTAATAAAGCAACACCAACCAAGGTATAATGTAATGTTGAAGGACGATAAAACCTATCCTTGGATTTGCATCAAGAAAGAAGCTATTCCCCGTGTTTTTTCTACCAGAACAATACTAAAAGATGGATCTGAATATTATGGGCCTTATGCATCTGTTAAAATGATGAATACCATTTTAGAGTTGATTCGTAAAAATTATAAACTCAGAACATGTAGTTTCCACCTCAGCAAAGAAAACATCCAAAAAGAAAAATTTAAAATTTGCCTCGAATATCATATTGGTAATTGCAAAGGCCCTTGTGAAGGCCTTCAATCTCAAAAAGAGTATGATCAAAGCATGGAAGAAATACGCCAAATATTAAAAGGCAATATAAATGTGGTAAGGGCAGAATTAAAAAGTGCGATTAAAATTGCCGCTACAGACCTAGATTATGAATCTGCTGCAGATTTAAAGAATAAATTAGATGCCCTTGAAAAATTTCAAGTAAAGTCTACTGTTGTGAGCCCAAGCATACACAATGTTGATGTTTTTTCAATGGTCGAAGACAATGATTTGGCCTATATAAACTATATGAAGGTTAATAATGGGGCGATAATACAAGGCCATACATTAGAATTGAAAAGAAAACTAGAGGAGAGTTCAAGTGAACTATTAGAGATTGGAATTATAGAGCTAAGAGAACGATTCAAAAGCAATTCTAAGGAAATCATAGTACCTTTTCTTCCTAACTTTAGAATGGGAGAGCTTCGATTTCATAAACCACTTAGAGGCGATAAAAGAAAACTATTGGATTTATCTGAGCGAAATGCAAAGTATTTTATGCTTGAAAGGCGAAAACAGCACGCCAAAATCGACCCAGAGAGACACAGTAAGCGAATTCTAGAAAGCATAAAAAAGGACTTGAGGTTAAATGAATTGCCAATTCACATAGAGTGTTTTGATAATTCAAACATTCAAGGCACAAATCCCGTTGCTGCCTGTGTTGTCTTCAAAAATGCAAAGCCTTCTAAAAGAGACTACCGGCATTTTAACATAAAAACAGTTGAAGGTCCAGATGATTTTGCATCTATGGAAGAAGTCGTATTTCGCCGATATAAGAGATTGCTGGATGAAGGGGAGAGTCTTCCGCAACTTGTGATTGTCGATGGCGGAAAAGGACAGCTAAGTTCAGCATTGAAAAGTTTGGAGCTTCTAGGTTTAAGAGGAAAAATTGCAATTGTAGGAATAGCTAAACGGCTTGAAGAAATTTTTTATCCCGGAGATCAATATCCTTTATTCCTTGACAAAACATCAGAAAGTCTCAAGGTTATTCAGCATTTAAGAAATGAAGCCCATCGTTTTGGCATTAACCACCATAGGAATCGCAGATCTAAAGCAGGAATTCAAACAGAGCTTTCAAACATTGAAGGCATTGGCGAAAAAAGCATTGAAAGCTTATTGCGGAAATTTAAGTCGGTAAAGCGCATTAAGGAAGCCTCAAAAAAAGAATTAGAAGAAGTAATTCCTATGAGAAGGGTTGCTCTAATATGGAACTACTTTCACACAACTTAAAAATTAATCCTTGTTCCGAAACTAATCCCCATATAATTTATATTCTCTCTGAACATTGCATCTTTCGTAGTAATAGAATTAATGCTTCGTTGATATCTTGGTGTTATAACAAAAGTTGTTTTTATACTGTGATAATAAGTTAATCCAGCAGCTAAGTGGAGGTTTAGAACTCCACAAGTCTTGAAAGGGTTTTCATCTTTATTTTCTAAATTAAGCACTTCATGCCTAGCTTGGGTTTTAGATAAACGATGGTTATTGGCAATAATATTCCTTACAGCGTCAGATTTCTTTACCCTAAATTGAGGTGTAGGATTATCAGTTTTTCCAAACTCATCTAAACTTTTTAAAATATATCCCTTGTAATTATTAAAAACTTGAAGGCCAAATCCTCCCTTAATTTCCCATCCCCATTTAGCATTTCTTTCCCCATAGCCAAGTAAAATAGGTATTTCAATGAAATCATACTGATTTGAAAAACGTTTCTCGCCTTCATAGCTCATTTCTTCATAAATCTGAGTGAACTGAATTCCAGTTTCAATAAACTTGTTGTTTTTTAATTCATAGTGAAGCATCGCACCAAAAGAGTATGCCAATCTCGTCTTTTCAGTTTTTTGACGTTCCTCCAAATAAGAAGAGGATAAGTTGTACTCTGCCTTCATTATCTTTCTTATTGACTGTGGTGTGAAGTAAAGCAAGATAGAAGATCGCTCAGCAAAAGTTTTCCTTTCTACCTGAGGCATCACATAATCATAGTCAATTTCGATAGATTCTGGTTTTGGGTTTATTTTTCTTTTATCAATTGGCTTCATTTCAATTGGATCCATTTGATAGAATCGCACAAACGATTTAGGTTTTGCAGACTCCCAGCCCTCTAGGCTTTCAATATATGCCGAAAGTCTAGCATCTTCTAAAACAGGTCTTACAAATGCTGCTTGTTGCAAGGAAGCAATTAAGTCCCAAGATGGGTAAGCTTGAGGTTTAATTATTGGAGCTTCTTGATCGTTTCTAGCACCAAATTCTTTAGTCTCTTTAGCTCTTAAGCCGTTTTTTAAGCTAACACTTTGAATATCGATTACCCTCTTTACTTTATTTTCAACGAATACCTCTTTCTCATTAGAATCAACAATAGTACTTGCTACCTGATTAGAAGTTTTGGAGTCCTCCTCTCCTAATAAAATAACTGAACTCCCTCCAGCAAAGAGCAACATCAATAAAGTTCCAAATACTCTCCAATTCGTAGAAATACGATTTGCTACTACATGACCAAAAGTTCGCGTTGACTTAATATTCTCCCAAACTGCCGGAGGAGGAGTGGCAGTCTGATCAGCTAGTCGATCACTAAAAATATGGTCAAATTCGTTGATTTGATCAGACATGATTGCTTATTTTTTGTTTCTCTAATTCGTGTTGCATCCATTTTCTCGCCTTAGCCAATTGCGACCGTGACGTGCTTTCTGTAACACTTAATAATTCTCCTATTTCCCTATGGCTATAGCCTTCAATTACATAAAGGTTAAATACCATACGATATCCATCAGGTAATTGTTGGATAATTTTCAAAAGTTCTTGTTCTCCTAAAGAGCTAATTGCCTTCGGATTAACAACTATATCTTGATAATCTTCAATCCCAATTTGCTCTTGTTTAAAGCTGCTTTTTCTACAATAATTTAAGGAGGTGTTCACCACAATTCTTCTTATCCAGCCTTCAAATGAGCCCTTTGATTTGAATGACTTGAGGTTGTCGAAAACCTTAATGAACCCGTCTTGAAGCATATCTTGGGCTTCTGAATCATGCCTTGCATAGCGCAAGCAAACAAAATACATTTTAGGAGCATAGCGGTCATACAAGTATTTCTGAGCAGCTTCCTCCTCGTTTATACATGCCTGTATGAGCTTTTCTACCTTCATTTCCAATTTCTTCAAACAATCCCTCTTAATTAAAGACGTGAGAAGTCAGTCAAATGCTGCCTTTTCAATTGAAAGTTACGAGAAAAAAAGAAATTATTTACGACACAAACTGGTTTGCAATTAAATACTCAGCTATTTGGATTGCGTTTGTTGCTGCTCCTTTTCTGAGATTATCCGCTACTATCCACAGATTTAAACTCCTTTCTGCAGATTCATCTTTTCGAATTCTACCCACAAAAACATCATCTTTATTGGCAGAATTCAAAGGCATCGGGTAAATACCTGCTGAAGGGTTATCTTGAACAGAAACACCTGGAGTATTCTCTAAAATCTCTTTTATTGAGCCAATTTCAAAATCATTCTTAAAGGTGATGTTCACTGACTCCGAGTGTCCGCCAACAACCGGAACTCTAACTGCAGTTGCCGTCACTCTTAAATCTGGAGTATTGAGAATTTTTCTACTTTCCTTCACCAATTTCATCTCCTCTTTAGTGTAATCATTTTCTTCAAATACATCACATTGAGGAATACAATTTCGATGAATTGGATGAGCATAGGCCATTTCACCTTGAACCCCATTTTGTTCATTTTCTAATTGATTTAAAGCCTTAATTCCAGTTCCAGTTATTGATTGATAAGTGGAAATAATCATGCGTTCAATTTCATAATGCTGATGCAAGGGGGCAACTGCCATCAGCAATTGAATCGTTGAACAATTAGGGTTTGCTATAATAAGGTCTTCTTTGGTTAAGTCTTTTGCATTTATTTCTGGGACAATTAACTTTTTGTTAGGATCCATCCTCCAAGCAGAAGAATTATCAATGACAAATGTTCCATTAGCTGCAAATTTCGCTGCAAATTTCTTTGATGTTTCGCCCCCTGCAGAAAAAAGCGCGATTTGAGGCTTTAATTCAATTGCCCTCTGCATACTTATAACCTCTATTTCTTTGCCTTTAAATAATATCTTTTTTCCTACAGATTTTTCAGAAGCAACAGGCAAAAGCTCAGAAACAGGGAAATTTCTTGCTTCTAACTGTTTTAATATTACATTTCCCACTAAGCCTGTGACACCAACAATTGCTATTTTCATATTTCCTAAATGTTACATCCTATATCAGGGCCAGCAAAAATACTAACTTTACTATACTGAACTAGTTAATGATGCATTCAAAATCTTTAAAATTTCTCTTTGCCCTTTTTCTCTTTTCATTTGCATTAGTGGGTCAAAATGGCTTTTTTGATGATTTTTCAGATGGTGACTTTCTCTCCAATCCATCCTGGCAAGGAGAATCCCAAAAATTTAAAGTAAATACAAATAACCAATTGCAGCTTGATGACACAACTTTCTCAGGCACAGCTTATCTAAGCACAGCCAGTAAAGCTATTTTAAAAGCAGAATGGCAGTTTTATATAAAACTCGATTTCCCCCCTTCTGCAAGCAACTTCGCGAAAGTATATTTAACCTCAAGCAAGTCGGATTTAACTCAATCCCTTAATGGTTACTTTGTTCAGGTTGGCGGCCAAAGTGGAACGGTTGATGACGTTAGTTTATACCGTCAAGACGGGAGTTCAGTTGTGAAATTAATTGATGGAATTGATGGTACCGTTGCCCTTCAACCAAGATTATTGGTAAGGGTTGTAAAGGATAGTTTGGCAAATTGGCAATTAAGTATTGATACAACTTCTAATTTTTCATCTTTTTCTATTCAAGGAAGTCAAATAGATTCAACTTACCAAAGCAGCAATTATTCAGGAGTTTACTGCAAATTCACTTCAACTAGATCCGATGAATTTTTCTTTGATGATTTTAATGTAAGCGGTTCAATTGTCATAGATACAACTAAACCCCGCTTAACGGAATTAGCTGTTTTAGACAGCTTAACGATAACATTAGCCTTTTCAGAATTATTAAGTGATTCTACCTTAAATGTTGATTCTGCTTTTTTAATCAATAAAGGAATTGGCTTAGCTCAAACAATCAGCTACCTCAACTTAGATAGTTCAAGCTTAATTCTGAGTTTTTTAAAACCCTTTCAAAATGGCGAACTACTTGAACTAACTATTAGTGGTATTAGGGATAGAAACGGGAACGAATTAATAAATTATCGACAAGATTTTACCTACTTTGCCCCTACAGTTGCAAATTATAGAGAGATTCAAATCAATGAATTTTATCCCGATTTTTCACCCTCCAATGGATTGCCAGAATCTGAATTTATTGAATTATTCAATGCTTCTAATAAAATATTCGACTTGGAAAATTGGGTTATTTCAGATCGAACAACGAACAGCCGATTGCCTTCAATTAAAATAAACCCTGGGGACTATCTCATTATTTGTCCTTCTGCAGATACATCAGACTTTTTAAGTTTTGGATCTGTTTTAGGAATATCCCCATTCCCAACACTCAATAATGATGGAGATGACATCAAAATCTTTGATAATACCAATCGTCTAATTGATGACTTAACATACACCAAGGAATGGTATCAGGATAATAGCAAAAGTGATGGGGGTTGGACAATTGAGCAGATAAATCCCGATAGTAAATGCAACGGGTTTAACAATTTTAAAGCTTCTATAGATTCAAAAGGCGGTTCTCCAGGACAAGCAAACTCTGTTATAAACTTAACTCCTGATCAACTGCCGCCTGAATTAATAAATGCCGTAGTATTGGCTAGCGATACCGTTCAATTGATTTTCAATGAAAGTATAGATACTTTAAGTATTCCAACTGCTAGCTACACTTTTTCTGTTGCTAATGGAATTAAAAATGCTAGCACTGGGGGTAATACTAATGAAGTTATATTAACTTTATTGAATCAGCTTGATTCTGGTGTTATCGTGGATATTGAGGTAGAAAATCTATTTGATTGTTCAGGAAATAGTATTGCCACTAATAATAAAACTCAGTTTATTTTGGCGGAGCAAGGACAAGCATTAGACCTAATAATCAATGAAGTACTATTTAATCCAAGAAGCGGTGGGTCTGATTTTGTAGAAATCTATAACAACTCAGAAAAAATAATTTCTTTGAAAAATTGGGCAATGGCTAATTCAGATGGCGTTCCAAATAAAAAAATAATAATAGACTCCGAGTATTTAGTTTTTCCTCAGCAATATATAGGCTTAACAGAAAATATTCAAAGCATTATTGATGATTATCCAAACACTGCTGCCAATCGCTTTATTGAAGTAAGCGATCTCCCTTCATACAATGATGATGAAGGAACAGTCATTTTAGTTAGCAATAAAAATTCCATCATAGATCAATTCGACTATAACGATGACATGCATTTTGAACTTTTAAATGACGACGAAGGTGTTTCTTTAGAAAGGATCAACCCAAATGGATCTAGTGAATCCGCTAGTAATTTCCATTCTGCCTCAGAATCTGCGGGATTTGCGACTCCTGGAATTAAAAACTCCCAGTATTTTTTAAGTCAAAGTTTTAATGGAAATGTAACTATTGAACCTAAAACTTTTTCTCCTGACAATGACGGTTTTCAGGACGTTTTGAGTATCAATTATTCGTTTGGAAGCCCCGGTTATGTCGCTAATGTATCTATTTACGATAGAAGTGGAAGATTAATCAAACGCCTAGTTCAGAATGAACTTTTAGGAGGTCAAGGCAACTTCATTTGGGATGGAATAAATGATGATAATCAAAAGGCAAGAATTGGCATTTACATTATTTTATTTGAAGCCTTTAATACCCAGGGAGATAAAGAAGTATTTAAAATTCCGGCTGTACTTGCAGGCTACTTAGATTAACTCATTGAGCTTGTTTAAGTAATGTTTAGCTTGCTCCAAAATTTCTTTTTTTGTTTCGAGTCTTGTTTTTTTTAGTTAATTTATATAGTCGAACCTTACTAGCTCAATATTGTTGTGGTTGAAATAGACTAAAAATTATTTTTAAAAATATGCATCCTCAATTTAAAATTTTTTGTTGGGACAGTCTCAAAAAATTCGTCAAAATTCTTCTCTTCATACTTATCTGAGTTTTGCTCTAAAATTAGACAAGTATAGTGCTTTGTAAAAACTGATTTAGAGGATACGAAGTTATATGCAAAAGGAAAACTATCAACATTCAAGTTTCCTCCAAATCCACGCCAGTCTTTCAAAAATAAATTTGACTTGCCTTTTCCTAGCCCCCACATTCCATTCTCTAGTGTATATATATTACAATAAAAATTAAAGCCAGTATCGGATGGATGATGATAAAAACTCATTAAAGTAGTTTCATCAATATATTTAATCTCCCATACTCTAGAAGACGTTTCTATAACCTCTCTTAGTGTGTAAACTAAGTCGTCAGCACCATTTTTTTTATCTGTTATCTCTTCTAATAATTCATCATCAATCATTATCCAACTTTTGGATTGATTGAAAACGGTATCTATTTCTTTTGTATTTATATTATAAAAGTACAAGGAGTTGTCAATCGGCTCTACCCATGTAACCCAATTTTTATTGAAGGCTATCATCTTAGATGGACCCATATCATTTAATGCTACACCTTTAATTTCAATGTCAAATTTGATTGATTGTTCTTTTTTTAAATTAAAAGAATAAATTT
>CAYPJC010000081.1:0-8252 GCA_964410855.1 uncultured Flavobacteriales bacterium
CAAATAAAAATCCAAGAGCAGCTCCTCCAATATGAGCAATGTGACCTCCTGAATTTGAATTTGAAATGCTTAACACGTCTATAGCAAAAGAAAATATTGCAATGTATTTTAGCTTTACATCTCCAAGAAGTAGAAGTTTAATTGAAAAATTAGGTGCATAAGTGCCGACTGCAACTACAATAGCCATAACTGAAGCTGAAGCACCTAGTGCTTTAGAAGCTGGCATGGTATCTTTAAAAACAGGAAAAAGATTAAAAAATAGAATGTAAAATACTGCTCCAGCTACTCCACCTGCGATATATAAGGTGAGTAGCTTTTTTTCTCCAATAAACTCGATGAACAATTGGCCTAGAAAATACAGCCATAACATGTTTGAAAACAAGTGCCAAGCGCCTAAATGAAGAAAATTGTATGAAAATAACGTCCACGGTTTAAGAATTAAACTAGTTATACTCGCAGGCACTGCTAGCCAATTTAGCGCCCATTGATCTGGTGAACTATTTGCTTGCATTAACCAAAATAGTAGGTATAAAACCTTAATGGCTATAAACACCAATAAGTTGATGTAGATTAGCTTAATTAGCATGTTATTCTTGCTAAAGCCTATGTCAAATTTATTTCCTCGATTGAAAAGCATCTAATAGAATGAATTATTTTTTTTCTGCCAAAATTTAAGTAAAATAAAACCAAACAACATTCCACCCAAATGAGCATAGTGTGCCACATTGTCGTTCGGATTATTTGCAAATCCTTGATAAAGTTCAAAAGCACCATAGAGTGCAACAAAATATTTCGCCTTTATAGGAAATGGAAAGAATAAGAGCATAAGCTCTGTATTTGGGAAAAGCATTCCAAAAGCAAGGAGTATTCCGAAAATAGCACCCGATGCTCCGACAGTTGATATATTGATTAAGTTATTTAGCTCTCTTGCTGTTTCATCTGCATAGTTTTGACCACTTTGTATAACATCCAATCCTTCTCTTAAAACTATCTGATAAAGTTGAGGGTCAATTTCATTTACAAGCATGCTAATCCGAAACTCAGCAACTAGTAATTGAATAACTCCAGCACCAATACCTGTTATCATGTAATAGATCAAAAATCTTTTTTGCCCCCAAACCTGCTCTAAGGTTTTTCCAAACATGAATAAACCAAACATATTTGAAAATAAATGCATGAAACTTCCATGCATGAAAATATAGCTTACCAATTGGTAAGGTTTAAAGAGTTGACTTGACCAATGGTGAAGACCCAAGTGGTCTGCTAGATTTATACTAGCTTGAGAGGCAGCTAGAGTTCCCACAAAAAGTAAAATGTTAATTATTAAAAGATTTTTTACGACCTCTGGTAAACTGCTTAGTATGTTTCCTCCAATATTCATCTTCTCATAAACTGTTTATCTAAATCTTCAAGCGAGTAGGTTACAATAATGGGTTTGCCATTAGGTAAACTATAAGGCATTTGGCAAGCAAAAAGTTCATCTATTAGGTTTGACATTTCCAATTCACTCAATGACTGATTGCTCTTTATACTGATACTCCTTGCTAAAGAGTATATAACTTGTTGTTTAGGATTATTTTTTAATTCGCTAAGGTTTGCTTTAAATTCTTCTAAAAGTCTCTCAATTAGGTTTCTAGCATTTGCATTATTGGCTTCACTTGGAATTCCCTGAACGATGAAATGGTTTTTGCCAAATGACCTAATGTCAAAACCTAGTTCCATTAGTTCTTCCAAAAGACTATTTATTAATACGGCATCTTCAGCGGATACTTCTAGGTCTTCAGGAAATAGTAGTTGTTGACTATCGCTATTTTTATTTTCTTGCTTTTCTAACAGTTGATCTATTAAAATTCGTTGATGGGCTCTACTCTGGTCAACAATGATGAAGCCTGATTTAATGTGATTGAGGATGTATTTACGATGAAGCTGAATTAATTTTTTATTGCTGCTTGAAGAAGGTTCTTTCTCAATTCCTTCTTCTTTATTTGATGCTATTTCTTCGTTTCCTTGATTTTCCTTGAATGATGAATCATAAATATTTTGCCAATTTTGGTCACTTTTTGATTCTCTTTTAAATGGAAAGTTGATTTGGGGTTGATCTGATCTTTTAGTGCTCTCGAATGGATTGAAATCGGGATTTATTTCGATATTAGGCATTCGAATAGCCTCTCCTTTCTTAAGCATAGGAACGTCGAAACTATTTTCTCTTTCAAAGTCCAAGGAAGGTGCAATGTTAAATTTCCCCAATGCTTGCTTTACGGATGTTCTTAAAATAGCATAGATAGAACGTTCTTCTTCAAATTTAATTTCTGTTTTAGTTGGATGAATGTTGATGTCGATTTTAGAAGGATCAATGTCCATTCTAAGATAGTATGAAGGAAACTGATCTTTAGGAAGTAATTCTTCAAATGCATTTTGAATAGCATAGTTTAAATAGGGGCTTTTTATAAATCTATTATTTACAAAAAAGTATTGTTCACCTCTTGTTCTCCTTGCAAATTCAGGTTTGCCTACAAAACCTGATATTTTCACAATATCCGTATCTGCTTTAACAGGCACTAATCTCTGATTGTATTTTTCACCGTAGATACTTACTATTCGCTGGCGAAAGCTTCCTTTTGGTAAGTGATAAACTTCGTTTTGGTCATTTGTCATTTTCATGACTACATCTGGTCGTATAAGGGCAACTCTTAGAAATTCCTCAATAATGTGTTTTGTTTCAACTGTATTGCTCTTTAGAAAGTTTCTTCTAGCTGGAATATTAAAAAAGAGGTTTTTTACACTGATGTTAGTTCCAACTTTGCATTGACAAGCTTCCTGTGAAATTACAGTACTTCCTTCAAGAATTAAGTGAGAACCTAATTCTTTGGAATTGGGCTTTGTTTTAACTTCTAATTGCGATACTGCAGCTATTGATGGTACAGCCTCGCCTCTAAACCCCATGGTTGTCAATGAAAATAAATCTTCAACCTTTGTTATTTTAGAAGTCGCATGTCTTTCAAGAGAAAGCCTAGCATCTGTTTCAGTCATTCCAATTCCGTTATCAATGACTTGTAGGAGGGTTTTTCCTGCATTTTTTACAACAAGGCTTATTTCTGTTGCTTTTGCATCAATCGAATTTTCTAGTAATTCTTTTACAGCAGAAGCTGGACGTTGAACCACTTCACCAGCAGCAATCTGATTGGCTACAGAATCAGGAAGTAAGTGAATTATGTCGGGCATTTAATGCAAAAAAATATGGCCCACAAACTTAGGTATTTTAAGGTGTTTACTTAGAGCGAAAGTGTACTTAATAATAGATCATCCAATAGCAAAGGCCAAATAAGATGGTTACAATAAAGACAAGTCTTATGTTTGACTTTTTTTCAAAATTGGTAGTTTTTTTATTTCGCTGCCATTTATCTCTCAGGCTGTAATTTAGTCCTCCACTTAGACTTCTACTTCCTGATAATTCCGCTTCAATTCGCTTATACCTTTCTTGCATTTCCTCTTTTTCCTCATTGTAATACCTTGGAGAAAAACTAAAGGGTTTTGCTTTTCTTGAATTTCCATTTATCGATTTGCCAAATACCATGAGGTAAATTTAAGAATTCATTCAATAATTAAACCCGAATTATGTAATAGAACTTTGTAATGAGGGTTGAAACTGCAATGAAATATGACATTTGCGTAGTTTTAGCATTGCACTTGTGCTGAGCGGCGCCGAAGTGCCGCTATGGTTAAACTACAAAAAGTAATGGAACGGTATATTTTAAAACAGTTTTAGGACGTAATAAATTTTCTATTGCATAATATTGGTTAAACGAACTAATAGCTAGTTATTATGTTTTTTCACACAGTGTATTTATAAATTCTAAAGTCTTTTAATTTCACTTGCTTGTGTTTATAAGTCAAAAAAATGGCATCTTAATTGCATTGTACATGTATTAATTTAGCTTATATATTTAAAGAACTCAAATTTGAACTTCAAGCAACTTTTAATTGTAGCAATTCCATTCATGTTTGCTTCTTTTTCTGACGAAGAAGAGCGAAAACTTCCACCTTTTTTGGAAGTCGAAACCACTTGGGCTGATTCTATACATGCTCAGATGACTTTAGATGAAAAAATTGGACAGCTTTTTAATATAGCAGCAATTTCTTCAAAAGGAGCAGAATATGAAAAAGAAGTTTTAGAGTTAATTAAGAAACATCACATTGGTGGATTAACCTTTTTTAAAGGAGGGCCTGTGCAGCAAGCCAAACTAACAAATAGATATCAAGCCGCCTCAAAAATTCCATTAATGATTGCTATAGATGGAGAATGGGGCTTATCAATGCGTTTAGATAGTACTGTGAAATATCATTGGAAAATGACTTTGGGAGCAATACAAAACGAAGAGTTAATCTACCAAATGGGGTTAGATATTGCTGAGCAATTTAGGCGAATTGGAGTTCATGTAAATTTTGCACCAGTTGTTGATGTAAACAACAACCCTAATAATCCTGTAATATTTGCCCGTTCTTTTGGAGAAGATAAATACAATGTAGCTAGAAAAGGAATCGCCTACATGAAAGGAATGCAAGATGGTAAGTTGTTGGCCTGTGCAAAACACTTTCCTGGCCACGGTGATACAGATACTGATTCACATAAAACCTTGCCTGTCGTTAATTTTAATAGAGAACGAATTGACTCTTTGGAGCTTTATCCATTTAAACGATTAATAGATTCTGGGATAGGGAGTATTATGACAGCACATCTTTATTTACCTCAAATTACAGGAAAAAATAAGGTAGCGTCATCATTAAGCCCAACAATTGTTGATACCATATTGCTTCAAGAATTGAATTATAAAGGCTTAATCTTTACCGATGGCTTAAATATGGGCGGTGTTGCAAAGTATCAAAAATCAGAAGATATTGATTTGCAGGCTATTATTGCCGGCAATGATGTTCTTTTACTATCTCAAGATGTTCCAAAGGCTATTGAACTCATTAAAAATGCTATTAAAGATGGGAGAGTAGATGCTGCTGCTATTAACCGCTCAAGCTTAAAGGTTTTGAAAGCCAAAGAATGGTTAGGTCTAGATAAATTCGAGCCAGTTGAGATTAGTGGATTAATCGAAGACTTGAATCAGGCCAAGTATGAGTTATTAAACAGAAAATTAGTTGAGAAAAGTCTGACAATAATTAGGAATAAAAATAAGATAATACCTATTAGGGAACTAAAAGATAAGCGAATTATAAATATTTCTTTTACCGATAAAGGAGTTAGTTATAGAGCTTTCCAAGAAGGCTTAAATCGCTATGCTAGAGTAGATACTTTAGTATTTTCATCCTTAGCTGTTTCAAAGCAAAAAGAGTTGATGGATACGCTACTAACTTATGATGAGGTTGTGGTAAGTATCCATAAATCAAATAAGAATCCGTGGGTTTCTGCTAAGATTAATACTGAATTCAAAAACTTCATTAACATCCTCCGATTAAAGAAAAAAGTTATTCTATGTGTTTTTGGAAATGCGTATGGTTTGAAAAATTTTTTGGCTGTAGAATATGTTGATGGCCTTATTATCGCTTATCAAAATAGTTTAACAGCTCAAGACTTAACTGCACAATTGATTTTTGGAGGAATAAAAGCTGGAGGAAAGTTGCCAGTGAGCATATCAAAGAATATTAGCATGGGAATGGGCTTTGAAAGTATAAATCCCATTCGATTTCATTATACAATACCTGAGTCAGTTGGCTTGACATCAAAAGACTTAAACAAGATTGATTCTATAGTAAACGAAGGCATAGATGAAAAAGCATTTCCTGGGGCACAAGTATTGGTAGCTAAGAATGGAAAGGTAATCTACAAAAAGTCTTTTGGCTCGGCCACTTATGCTAATACACTGAAGATTGATGACTATAATTTATATGATATTGCATCTGTTACAAAGATTGCATCAACTGTATTGGCTTTGATGAAGCTTGAAGGTGAAGGAAAGATTTCCTTGGATGATAATCTGGGAAAACATTTGAAAATTGTACGAGGATCAGCTTACGAGGACATTGTTTTGAGGGATATGCTAGCTCATCAAGCAGGCTTGGCTGCTTGGATACCTTTTTATGTTAAAACGCTTCATCACGGTATGCCACGTTATGATATATACAGCAGTGATTCTTCTAAGACTTATTCCAATAGAGTAGCTCAAAACTTGTACATTAATAAATCATATGAAGACAGTATTTTTCATAGGATTATATACCGAGCAAAGATTAAGCCTGATAAAGGATATAAATACAGTGACGTAGGGTATTACTTTTTGAAAGAAATTATCGAAAAAATAACGAAAGAGCCCATTGAAGAGTACAATCAGGAAAATTTTTATGAGCCACTAGGTATGAATCGAACTGCATTTCTTCCTAGAAATAAGTTTAATCTGAATGAAATAGTCCCAACAGAGAATGATAAAACATTTAGGAATCAATTGATTTGGGGTGATGTTCATGATCCAGGGGCGGCTATGCTGGGAGGAGTAGGAGGACACGCTGGTTTATTTTCTAATGCGAATGATTTGGCGAAATTGATGCAGATGTATTTGGATGGAGGAGTTTATGGAGGAAAACAATATTTAGATTCTGAAATATTAACAGAATATCAAAAGTGTCAGTTTTGTGAAGGGGATATACCCAAGAATAAAGAAGAAAATAGAAGAGGGGCAGGTTTTGATAAACCAGCTTGGCATGGAGAGCCGGGGCCCACTTGTGATTGTGTCTCTTATACTAGTTATGGTCATTCTGGATTTACAGGCACATATGCTTGGGCTGATCCAACAGAACAAGTTGTTTATGTGTTTTTATCTAATCGAATATATCCAGATGCAAACAATAAAAAATTAGTGTCCTTAAATATTAGGACCCGTATTCAAGAAGAGATTTATCATGCGATTGCAGAAAGTAAATTCCGAAATTCGCAAGCTTCAATTAATGAACAAATAAGTAAATGAATATAGGAATGGTTTGTTACCCAACTTATGGAGGAAGTGGAGTTGTTGCAACCGAACTTGGTAAAGCCCTAGCAAAAAAAGGACATCAGGTTCATTTTATTTCTTATCAACAGCCGGTGAGGCTAGATAGCTTTAGTGAAAATATTCATTATCATGAAGTTAATGTTTCGGATTACCCACTATTTGATTACCCACCTTATGAATTAGTTTTAGCGAGTAAATTGGTTGATGTAGTAAAATTTGAGAAGCTTGATTTATTGCATGTACACTATGCAATTCCTCATGCATCAGCAGCCTATATGGCTCAGCAAATATTAAAAGAAGAAGGAATAAAAATTCCTTTCATTACCACGCTGCATGGCACCGACATTACTCTTGTTGGGAAAGATAGTTCATTTGAGCCCGTTATTACTTTTGCAATTAACCAATCGACTGCCGTAACAGCAGTTTCGGAAAGTTTAAAGAGAGATACGTTGGAGCATTTTAAGGTACATCGATCAATAGAAGTGATCCCAAACTTTGTTTGCTTAGAAGGTTGTGATTATCCTGAGATAGACCTGGAGTTGAAACATTCTTTAGCTCCCAATGGAGAGTTTATTCTAGCTCACGTTTCTAATTTTAGGCCAGTTAAACGAGTGATGGATGTTGTGAAGGTATTTGAAAAAATTCGAAAAGAGCTGCCGGTGAAATTAATGCTCATAGGAGATGGACCTGATCTCCACGTAGCAGAAGTTTATTGCAGAGAAAAAGGACTGTCAGATGACTTAAAAGTGTTAGGGAAGGTAAAGGATACTGAACGGGTATTGGCTGTTGCAGATTTATTTTTACTTCCCTCAGAGTCAGAAAGTTTTGGTTTGGCGGCATTAGAAGCTATGGCGGCAGCAGTGCCTGTTATATCCTCAAATACTGGTGGTATTCCCGAAGTGAATAAACACGATTTTTCTGGATTTCTAAGCAATGTTGGAGATGTGGAAGACATGGCAAAGAATGCTCTTCAATTATTACAAAACCCAGAAAAACTAATTCAATTTAAACTACAAGCCTTTGGACAAGCGAAGAAGTTTAATATTTTAAATATTCTTCCGAAGTACGAAAAGCTTTATTTTGAAGTCATAAAAATATAAGTGGATATTCTAATCAATTTAATCGCATAATTTTATACTTTTGCGGCATAATTGGCCTCGTAGCATAATTGAATAGTGCACCACATTACGGCTGTGGAGGTTGCAAGTTTGAATCTTGCCGAGGTCACAAACCCAAAAAGTCCCAAATTGCTTGCAATTTGGG
>CAYPJC010000082.1:0-1250 GCA_964410855.1 uncultured Flavobacteriales bacterium
AAAATCGAATAGTGCCAATATTTGCTTATTACCTTTTGGGTTTGATAAAGCAAATTTCTCTATATTTTTAAGAAAAGGTGTGTTTAAATTGTTCAAATATGCAACACATATATCTTCCTTTGATTTAAAATGGTTATATAATGTCGCTTTTGCAATTCCAGATTCACTTATTATTTCATTAATACCTGTTAAATTGTACCCTTTTTGATAAAAAAGATTTGAGGCAGTTTTAATTATGGTCTCTCTTACAAGTGAATGTTTCATAGTGCAAAATATACAAAATGATTTAAAAATAGACAGACTGGTCTTTTTATTTATTTTCTTTTTGGTAGTAAAAAAATGAATTTAGGGAGTTATCTGTTTCGTGGAAAATTCTGACTAATTCCTCTTTATTTCACTCATTTTTAGTGTAATTTTTCCAATATTGTACGCATATATCGAAGCAGGGAGAAAAGTAAAATTCAATCCTTGTATTTCTCTCATTCCTAATTGATCAATTGAAGTAACAACGGCAGATTCAAATTTATTTGTTTTACAAAATTTAATTAAACTTTTTAACTCTTGAGGTTTATCAAAATATCGGTTACTCCATTTAATTTCTACTCCCCAAACAGGTTTATAACTTTTATCATCTACTAAAACAAGATCTACTTCGCCTTCATTTCTCCCGTCTTTCCATCTAGCATATGTTAAGTCTAGTTGCTCTCGATGCATCCATTGTGAAAGAATTGCTGTTTCCACCATGTTCCCCATTTCTTGGTCTGTTTCACTAATCGGAGAAAATAAAGCAGTGCGAAGTGATGGATTGGTAAGATATACTTTGAAGCTCGTTATTCTTTTTAATCTTTTTGCATTGACTCCAACCTTATTTAATACCTTAATTAGGAAAGCCGCTTCTAAGTATTCTAAATATTTTTTTAACGTATCCTTTTGAATCCCGCTTTCCCTAGACATTGTTTCATAGGAAAATTCATTTCCAGTATTATACGCTAAGTATGTAAAAAATCTGTTTAACTCTTGTACGTCTTTGATTCCGTACAAGCTTGGCAAGTCTCTATGTAAAACTTTGTCTACAATATCGTTTTTTACATATCTACCCATATCGCCTTGTATTTTTTCAGACAATACAACCTCTGGGTATCCTCCAAAATTTAAATAATGGATAAATTCTTTATTTAATGCTTTTGGATCATGGGTTAAATAATACTTTATATCCTTACCTCCATATGGAATGTCACCTTCAAAAATCA
>CAYPJC010000082.1:1265-8246 GCA_964410855.1 uncultured Flavobacteriales bacterium
CAAATGATCTAATTTTTTCAAATGAATATATTCTTGAAATGTTAACGGAGGTAACAAGAAATCAGTAAATCTACCCGCTCCGCTTTCCGTACTATGCCATTTTAAAGCTGCCGCTGCCGAGCCAGAAACAATGAATTTAGTTTCAGGATATGAGTCAACCAATACTTTTAAGTGTCTTTCCCAATCTTTCAAGTATTGTATTTCATCAAAAAAAACATAACAACCATTAAGGTTTTTAAGGTTTAAAGAGTCTTTGCATAGAGTTAAAACATCCTCCAGGCTTAAATTGACGTAAATCGGGTTGTCAATCCCGATAAAGAATAGTTTATGAGGATTTGTTCCTTCTTTTAGTAAGTTTTCAATGCAATGAAATAACATTACTGTTTTACCAACCCTTCTAGGTCCCATCAGAACTAAAGCTCTTTTAATGCTCCTTTCAAGTACGAATGGATAAAACAAGTCAAAATATAATCTCTTAGACATGGAGCTATATATGTTAGGAATCTCTTTGGTGATCCACCATGGATTTTCATAACGAAGACGTTCAATAATTTTTTCTGTCGGAATAAGGTTTAGTGTTGGCATCTTTTTGTCTTAATAGAACAAATATATGTAAAATAAATAGATTTAAAACTATCTATTATTACAAAATATGCACATTTAAGGCGGTAATTACTGGTAAAATTAGTTAATTCGACAATCGAAACTCATACTCAATGAAGCACTCCACTTTAAGTTGAACACGTCAACTTTTTCCCGAAGAAGTATTTATTCAGTATTTACCAACATCTTTAATCTTTGTGTTGACAAAGGCATGATAAGTGGCACTAAACAAGGTGCAAAACGTTAGCTTAAAGAGGTTGTTTTTTCAGGAAAAGAGGGGAAATTATAAGGCGTATATTTTATCTAATATTTAGGCTATTTAAGTACTCATCAGGAGTCATAACAGGAATAACAGATTCTTTCGCTTTAGCAATCACAAATTTGTCGAGCTTTAATGTCAGCTTTGTGTCCATAATCTAAATGCCTAATAGTCCGTACAAATAAAGTCTTATGGTAATTTACGCCTAAACGATTGGCTATGCGTAGCGCAGGATTTAAGGCTCTGGACTTTCAAATCTGTACTTAGCCAAGAGTTTATATTCTGTTTTTAATTTATTACCTCTTAATTAGGAAAATAAGCGAAGTGACTCATTCAATAATTCCTGTTTTTTGATTGGAACAACACCTACATTTTCGCAGACCAAGCCACCCGCCAAATTCGAAAGCTCAGCTATTAGCTCATCAGATTGATTGAGCGCTAAACAAATGCTTGCAACTGCAATTACTGTATCGCCAGCTCCTGAAACGTCAGTAATATCTCTTAAATGAGCAGCAATGTGGTGTTTTTTGGTTTCGTTCTTAATGTATATGCCTAATTCAGAAAGGGTGATTAGGGTAATTTGATTGTTTAGTTGATTCTCTAATTCTTCAATAGCGGCTTCTAACTCTTTCTCATTCCCGTGGTTAAAGTCAATCTTTAAACCTTCCTTAAGCTCCTTTAGATTTGGCTTAAATAAAGAAACTTCCTGATAATTCATGAAATTTCTTTTCTTGGGATCAACTGTCGTTGGAATGCCTTTGCTTTTTGCCAAGGCTACTACCTTTTGAATCAACTTTTTGGTAATGACTCCTTTGTCGTAGTCCTCAAAGATTAAAACATCTATTTTTTCAGATTCAATAGTTTTTTTAATCAATTCAAAGAAAGCGGTTTCTTCCTTTTCTCTAATGGGTGAGCTGTCCTCTCCATCAATACGCAACATTTGGTGATTGTTGCCAATAACTCTTGTTTTTTGAGTAGTTCTCTTTTGATCTGATCTCAGAAGTCCTTGATCACTGAGCTTATTTTTTTCTAAAAGCTTAATGAATTCGTTTCCTTCATCATCCTTGCCAATTACGGAACATAAAATAGGAGTAGCACCCATGGCTTGAATGTTTAAGGCCACATTTGCGGCTCCTCCCAAACGAGATTCTCTTCGTTCTACAGCAACAATAGGTACAGGTGCTTCAGGAGATATTCGATCTACTTTTCCCCAATAGTAGGCATCAATCATAACATCTCCAATAATTAAAACCTTTAGCTTATTGAAGGATGCAAATAGATTTTCTAACTCGTTTTTAGAAATTTTCATGTTTCAAGTAAATTTAGAGCCTTTTTAATGCGGTCCATGGCTTGCGTTAACACTTCCTTAGAAGTAGCATATGAAATTCGAATGCAATTCTCGCTTCCAAAGGCTTCACCTGTAACAACAGCTACTTCAGCTTTTTCTAACAAGTACATGCTTAAATCTGTTGCATTATTTATGGTTTGACTTCCATTTTTCTTTCCGAAGAAAGAAGAAATTTCAGGGAACACATAAAAAGCTCCTTTGGGGTTATTGATATTAATGCCATCAATGGCTTTAAGGCTTTTTACCACTAAATTTTTACGTTCTTCAAAGGCTTTGCACATCTCGGAAGTAACAGCTGCAGGATCTGCTTCTAATGCAGCAATTGCAGCTCGTTGAGTAATGCTGCATGCTCCACTGGTAACTTGCCCTTGCATTTTATCACAAGCTTTCGCTATCCATTCTGGTCCGCCAATGTATCCCAATCTCCAGCCAGTCATGGCAAATCCTTTAGATAAACCATTTACAGTGATAACTTGATCGAAGATGGAATCAAATTGGGCTAGACTTTCATGTTTTCCTACAAAATTAATGTGCTCATAAATTTCATCTGAGATTACATAAAAATCTTTTTTAGTTTCAATAACTTCAGCCAATTCCTTTAATTCCTGCTTAGAATAGATAGAGCCCGTTGGATTACAAGGGCTGCTATAGATCATTAATTTAGTTTTTGAGCTTATGGCTCCTTTAAGTTGTTCTGCCGTTATTTTAAAGTCTGATTCAATGCCACTTTTAATAATTACGGGAATACCTTCTGCTAGCTTAATTAGCTCGATGTAACTTACCCAATAGGGTGCAGGAATAATTACTTCATCTCCTGGATTAACAAGGCTTAAAATGACATTTGCTAAAGATTGTTTTGCACCAGTAGAAACCACAATTTGATTGATTGAATAATCTAAATTATTGTCTCTTTTAAATTTATTAGAAATAGCCTCTCTTAGCTCTTGATAGCCAGAAACAGGAGTATAGGAGGAATAATTTTGATCAATGGCCTCTTTTGCAGCAGTTTTAATAAAATCAGGTGTCGGAAAATCTGGTTCACCCAAACTTAAACTAATAATATCTTTACCTTCAGCTTTTAGTTCTCTACTTTTTTTCGCCATAGCAATAGTTTGAGATTCTGAGAGATTGCTAATCCGGTGAGATACTTTTGACATCTATTTTATTTTAGTTTGCAACAAAGCTAATAAAACACATTATTTGTTCTCTATAAAAGTTGAGAACTTTATTTTATAATTTTGACAAAACCAAAAGAGTAGGGGAGCAATTAGAAATTATTATTTTCACACTTTGAAACTAAAACTGCTTAGCACGTATAATAGAATTCTTTTTTTTGAGTTTTTAAACCAAACTTTTATAAAATAATATGGAAATAGCTTTAGAAATATTGAAATACATTTTGCCTGCATCAATCGTATTTATTGGTGTTTATTTCATTATGCAAAATTTTTTAGAAAGTGAACAACAGAAACGTGAATTGCTTTATAAAACCGATAATTTAAAACTAATTACTCCGATAAAGCTTCAAGCTTACGAACGCGTAATTCTCTATTTAGAGCGAATTAATTTGAGCAATTTGGTCATGCGGATTTATAAAAATGGGATGAATGCCAAAACATTGCAAGCTAATATGCTGCAAGTGATTCGTCAAGAATATGAGCATAATATGGCTCAGCAGCTATATATAAGTTCCGGAACATGGAAGTTAGTTAAATCAGCGAGGGAAGAAACTGTTAAAGTCATAAATGGTTGCACAGAGCAATTGAACGATGATGCAAGTGGTGTGCAATTAAGTCAATTTATACTTGAATTGGTTGGGCAAACAGCAAAATTGCCTACTGATGTTGCAATAGAGGCACTAAAAAATGATGTAACTCGGTCTTTTTAATGAGCAATATGCCTCATCATCACGAAGATAAATTACACCATAGCAGCGGTTGGCTTAACAAGTGGCAAGATTACATTGGCGAATTTGTTTATGGAGGTATTGATGGCAGTGTAACGACTTTTGCTGTTGTTGCTGGTTCAGTCGGAGCTAATCTAGATACTTCAATAATTATTATTCTTGGTTTTGCAAACTTAATTGCTGATGGTTTTGCTATGTCTGTAGGTAGTTACCTATCAAATAAAGCTGAACAACAGAATTACGAGAAACATGAACGAATCGAATATTGGGAAGTAGAAAATTTGCCCGAGAAAGAAAGAGAAGAGATTCGAGAGATTTATGAAGCTAAGGGATTTGAAGGAGAATTATTAGATCAAGTTGTCGATGTAATCACAGCTGATAAAGATCGTTGGGTAGATGTGATGATGAAAGAAGAGCTAAATATGACTAAAGGTGACAAATCACCATTAGCTATGGGAGCTATGACCTTTCTTTCATTCTTAGTGATCGGGCTTATTCCTTTGCTAGCTTATCTAATAGATTATACTAGCGAAGAGAAATCTACTAATTTGTTTCAAACGAGTATTCTATTAACTTCATTGGCCTTTATAGGCATTGGTTGGTTAAAGTCATATGTCGCTCAAACAAGCAGAATTAGAAGTGTTTTAGAAACTCTTTTCTTGGGTTCGGCGGCTGCAGTTTTATCCTATTTTGTAGGAAGTGTTTTGGAAAGTGTAGTCAATTAACGCCACACTATTTTGTTCTTAATAGGGCAGATTTGTTCTTTTTGGTCTCGATACATACAAATGAGGATGAAGTGAGAGATACTGTTTGCATTTTTTAGAACTATTTGATGTATAAATAACCAGTGGCTCTTTTAAGTCCTGCCTCAACAATTTGATATTTGGCAATTAGCTTAATCAACTTTACCTGAGATTCAATCAATTTAGTTTCTCTTGAGTTAACTAGAAATAAAGAGCTTTCTCCGATTTCAAATTTTTTGCGCTCTCCATCTAGTAAACGCTTGTAATTAGAAACAGCACTTGTAAATAAAGTCACCTGTTTATCTATATTTAACTGCTCATTATAGAAGCTCTTTAAGTTGTTTTGGAGTTTATACAAAGTTAATTCTTGGTCCAGTTCTGTTTCTCTTATTTTTAATTTAGATAACTGCAGTAAACCTCTTTCTTCACGTAAGAATAAGGGCATGCTAAAGCCTACTCCCCATTTATAGTTTTCAGTGGAGATGGTGCTGAAAAACTCATCACCGACTGTCTGATTCAAGAAATTATAATTTAGGTTTAGTTTTGGTTTCAATTTCTCAGCCTTAAGTCTTCTGTCAATATCCATGGTATTCAGTTTAAAGCCATATAACTGCATCTCTGGGTGTGTAAATTCTAATTGATTTAACTGTTTATCTAAGCTATCTAGTGAAATAATGTTAGACCTAAAAACATCTTCATAAAAAGGTGGCCTCAGGCTATCTGAAATTTCTAAAGGGGTATTATTTTCAAACCATAAATAGTTGGAAAGCTCCAAAGTTGCATTCTGGTAACCCACAGCGGCATCGTTTCTACTTATTTCACGATTTTGAACTTGTATCAATGCTTCTAAGGTGTCAATTGCAGGTGCATCACCCAATCTGAAATTTTGTTTAACCCCTTCGTATCTAAATTCAGCAAGTCCAACAGCTTCTTCTATCACTTGTAAGTCATTCCAGGCTGCCACCCATTTCCAATACTTATTTAGAGCTTCAAAATAAAGATCATTCATCAATTGCTGTTGTTCAGAAAAGGTAGCTTGTGCAAAAAGTTTTGCTTGCATCAAGCTCGCTCTTCGGTCGTCTATAAACAAGCCATTACCTAAAGAAACAGAAATTCCACCATACCAAAGTCCTCCATCAGGTACGTTATTCTCTGGATTTAAGAATACTCCTTCATTTTGATCTATGCCTGTTTTTAATTCGACTCCATACCAGGTAGGGACTTTTAAACCACCATTAAGGATGTTGAAATAGTTCTGATCATCGTAAAATTTATCTTCATAATCTAAATGCAAGTAGGGATCAAAACCGCCACGAGATGCTCTGACTTCACTTTCACCACGTTCTAAAAAGATGTTCGCTTGAATTGAAACAGGATGATAGTTTTTTACTAACCACAACATTTCATCTTGCATAAAGATAGTGCTATCCTTTTGAGAGATAAGGGCAATAGGAAGAAGAAAAAGAAGAATTAATAATCTCATTAATGTTTCTTATTAATAGTAGCTACATCCATACTATTTTTATAAAAATCTGGCGGAAAACCATTTATTTGGCGCCATAATTCATACCAAATAGGAACTTCTTTCAATAACATCATATTGTTGGTTCCACCTCCAACCCTAAGTGCATCAGGCCATCCATATTCGGTAGTATCTGGCTGCACTAAAACTCTAAATTTCCCATTATCACTAATAAAATTGTCGATCGCAAAAACTCTGCCTCCGTAAGTCCCATAACTTGTATTTGGCCAACCTGAGAAGACAATAGCAGGCCAACCATCAAATTGTATTCGCACTTCTTGACCTTTTTCAACTAAGGGTAAATCAATTGGATTTATATATAAAGCAATTGCTAAAGAATAACTTGTAGGTGCTATACTTACAATTGAAGCACCTTCTTTAAAGGTTTCTCCAATTCCAACTCGTATGGCTTTAGTTACATATCCATTTTGAGGCGCAAGGATGTAATGCATATCAGTTCTTACTTGATAGTTAGTGTATGCATTTTTTAATTTGGTTACAGAAACTTCTGCGTCATATTGACTTGATAGGGCAGTAAATTTTTCGGATTTTGCTTTTGCAATTTGTTTCTGATATTCCGCTCTAATCGATAAAAGATCA
>CAYPJC010000083.1:0-8113 GCA_964410855.1 uncultured Flavobacteriales bacterium
TTTTCTTCTTTTTGACTTGGGATAATTCAATACTAAGCTTATTTCATGAGCCCCATTTGTATTTCCTGACAGTCCAGAAATTGTAATGTCATATGAATAAGCGATTGATATTCTATCATATTTATAACCTGCTAAAAGCATTATTGCATCCACATTAGGGAGGCTACTTTTGTTTGATTTAAGCGGAATTCCTCTATACCAGATACCTAAAATTAGGGGCGAAGTAGAATAATTAAATCCAATATCTAGTTGATCCCATTTTTCTTGAGCTTTATAAAGAAATGAAGGTGTTATTTTATTATTGCTTGAACCATTAAGCCCTTTATTAACGTTGAAATTCCAGCCCCCTTGAATACTCGTTCGTATTGGTAAATTGGATTCCGCTTCGCCAAATGCATTGCTTGGTTGATTCAAATGGTCGATAGAGAAACCAAGCCAGTATTTTTCACGGTGAGATAAAACAAACCCAGTTCCAAAATTGACATAGTTGATATTATCCCTAAACCGATCTTCAACTGAAGCTCCACCATCATCTCTAGCAATTTGATCTCCAAAAACAAACTTGTTAAAATCATATTTTCGATTATAATATCCAGCTTTTAATCCGGCCAAAATCGCTACATTTCTATTGATAGGGATTTGATATGAATACATATAATTTATTCCTGTTGTAGTAAGCCCACCACTGCCAGCTCGATCTGTTATGAATTGGATTCCCATTCCACTATTTAATTTATTAAAGTAGTGTTCATAAGAACCGGCAAAAGAAACAAATGAATTTTTTAAACCGGGCCATTGATTTCGGTAACTTAATGCAAATCTTCCTAAGTCAACATTGCCTGCAAAAGCAGGATTGTACAGCATAGCATTATTATAATAATGACCAAATTGAGGGTCTTGGGCATTCACTGTAATTTGAACTGATAAGCAAGTTATCAGCAATAGTGATCTAATATATATTGCATACACTATTTTCATTCTTATCTCAGAAGAGTTAAATCTCCGACTTTTAATGCTTTCTCGCCATTAATGAATGTGACCTCTAATTTGTAAACATATACATCGGACTGACTCAATTTGTTTTTATAGTATCCATCCCAGCCAATATTAACATCTTTGGATTCAAAAACTAACTCGCCCCAGCGATTGAATATTTGTAAGTTGTAATTTTTAGTAAACTCTAAATATGGATGAAATACCTCATTGTTTTCATTATTTGAATCATACCTACCTCCATTTCCTCCGTTTGGATTTGGTGTAAATACGTTAGGTATTTTTATTACATAGCTTGGATTGATTTGAATAATTTGATAGCCTGTATCAAGACAACCAAATTCGTTCTCTTTAATAAGAATTACTCTGTAGCTTCCTGTATCTTGATAAGTTATTTTAGGTTCTGTGACATTATCTACCACATCTCCATTAGCAAAATCCCAAGTCCATTTCAAAGCATCTGTATAAAAAGATGAAAATGAAATCATAGAATTTTCTAGATCGGCAACTGTTGGATTTGCTGTTATAGTTGCTGTTGGTCTTGGGTTAACCTTTACGACATAATTGCCATTAGAACTATTAACACAACCTTCCAGAGTGCTTATTATAAGAGAAACATTATAGGTTCCTGGTTCTGTGTATGTAATAGTAGGGCTTGCTAAGGTAGAGGTTGTATTATTTCCTAAATCCCATAAATACATCAAGTTAGGTGGTGTGTCATTTGTAAAGTTTACAGTTAAATCTTCACAGCCTTCTATAAGTGTATCAGGAATGTTAATTGGAGGCAAATCAGAAACGAGTACTGAAACGAAATCGCTGATGCTATTATTACAAATATCAAATACAGTTAAAATATATTCTGTATTAGTATTCGGACTTACATATTGAGGGTTTGTATTTGGTAGTCCTTCATTAAAAATAAAAGTATAAGGATCATAATCTCCTTGAAAACTATAACTAATAAGACTGCTATCACCTCTGCAAATATTTCCACTAGAGCTCAATTCTAAAAAATCGTCAAAAATATTTCTAACCTTTATTGAAACACTCTTTGATACTTCTGGGCAATTGTTATCATCAGTTACGCTTACCGTATAAATATTGTCTTGAGATGGATTAACTGAAATGGAAGAGTCGTTGCCTAAATTGTCACTCCAAGTGTAATTATAAACGCCTGTTCCTCCAGAAATATTTGCTTCAATCGATTTAGGAATATTTACACAAATGGTGTCATCTTCTGTTAAAGTGAGGTTCATAGCGCTGGGTTCAATAATTGTTGCTGAATCAATTGTAGTGCAATTGTTACTATCAGTAGTCGTAACAAAATAAATACCCGAACCTAAACTTAAAATAGAATCGCCAGCTTGATTATTGCTCCAACCATAGGTGTAAGGAAAAGTTCCTCCTAAAGATGATGCACTGATGCTCCCATCATTGAAACTATTACAGGTAATTTGATTCGAAATTAAATCCGTTACTAGCTCTTCGGGTTCTGTAATAGTTATAGTATCCCTGAATGTGCAACTATTTGAATCTGAGACTATAACAGAATAAACACCAACACCTAAATTAATGATTGATGGTGTAATTTCATTATTACTCCAAAGATATGTGTAAGGAACTGTTCCTCCACTAGCTAGTGTTGTAGCACTTCCATCAGCTTGATCGAAGCAACTTACATTGTTAAAGCTAGCAAAAGAAGAAGATAGAGTTAAAGGTTGAGTAATTTGGATAGAATCATTAATTGAACAACCATTTGAATCTGATATTGTCACAAAATAAATTCCTGCTAATAAATTTATGGCTGTGTCACTACTTTGATTATCACTCCATAAATAAGTAAAAGGTGAAGTTCCTCCTGATATAATTACAACTGCTTCACCATCGTTTTGGCCTTCGCAAGAAACAATAGAAGAAACTAAAATAGAATTTGTGAATGGCAGAGGTTCTTGGATATTTAATGAGGAGATATTAGAACATCCATTGTTATCTGTTACTGTTACCTGATAATTTGCTGCACTCAATCCCGAAACAGTATCAGTTGATAGATTATTACTCCACAAGTATGTATAAGGTTGTGTTCCACCGTTTACAGCTAAGGAAGCTTCTCCATCACTAAGATCATTACAAGACACATTAACGGAATCTTGGATAAATGAAACTAAACTATCAGGCTCGGTAATGATAATTGAAGTAGAGTCAGAGCAGCTATTTCTATCAGTTAATGTAACAGTATAAGTCCCCGCTACTAAATTTTTTGCAGTATCAATAGATTGATTATTACTCCAAAGAAATGAATATGGAGCTGTTCCGCCAATGGCGCCAGCAATTGCTATACCATCAGATAGACCATTGCAAGAAATAGTTCTAACTGAGTCTATACTTAAATCTATAGTAAGTGGTTCAATAACAGAGATTGAATCAACTAGTGGAGGGCAATTATTAGCATCGGTAACGGATAATATATAAAGGCCTCCAGAAACATTAATTAAAGTGTCAAGTGTGTCGTTATTGCTCCATAGGTAGCTATATGGTCTTGTGCCTCCTCGTGCAAAATGAGCATTGACTTGACCATCAGAAAGACCATTGCAAGAAACATCTATTGAGTCTAACAGAATGATTTGAGGGTCAGGACTCCGTAGCATAGCTCCATTTGTTGAGGTGCAGCCATTTGCATCGGTAATAGTAGCTAAAAAGGTAGAGCCGCTTAAATTTTTAGCTGTATCACCAGTTTGATTATTATCCCATAGATAAGTGTATGGGAGTGTTCCGCCCGTTGGTAAAAGAACCGCTTGACCATCTGTGAAGCCATAACAAGTCGGGTTTGTAAAGGATGAAAGAGTGCTGTTAAGAAGAGTAGGTTCAGTTAATATTACAGAATCAATAATGGAACAATTACTACTATCACTAATCGTAACATAATATTTGCCTGCCGACAAGTTTTTAGTTGTGTCTACAGATTGGCTATTGCTCCAATCGTATGTGTAAGGAGAAACTCCTCCAGTAATAAAAACACTAGCTGTCCCATCACTCCCTCCATTGCATGAAACATTTGTTGTTGAAAAGGCGGGTTCGCTAAATGGCACAGGTTCACCTATTTGAATTATATCAACCGCGCTACATCCGTTTGCATCTGATAAAGTAAGGAGATAAGTGTCTGATAGTAGATTGACGGCGGTATCTGTAGTTTGACTATTACTCCACAAATAAGTGTAGGGTTGAGTGCCTCCAGATACAGAAGCTGCTGCTTTCCCATCATTGAATCCACTACAACTAGCATCAATTGAATAATCAATGTCAAGAATAATTGTATCTGGTTCGTAAATGATTATGCTGTCCACAACTGTACATCCATTAAGATCACTTACAGTAACAAAATATTGGCCTGCAATTAAGTTTGAGATAGTATCGTTGGTTTGACTATTGCTCCATAAATAAGAGTATGGTTGAAATCCGCCGCTAGGATTAACAACTAATGCTCCATCTGCTAAGCCATTACAGTTAATGCTATCAGCAACTGAAATTGTTGAGCTTACTAAAGGGTGTTGAAATCGGATTCCTTTTATATTCGACGAAGATCCACTACAGCCATTTCCTGTATTGCTAAGATCTATTCTGTATGTAACTGAATCAGTGCAAATTGAAAAAGTGTCACAAAAAGATGTCGTACTAGTTGTTTGGTATAATGAAAATCCACTTCCGATAGGATATTCTCTATAAATATCATAAGTAGCTCCACTGCCATCTGGCAAAGGAGTGCTTAACTCGTTCCAACTGACTTGCACACAGGTGTCGTTAAAAGTTGGGTTAATGTACATCGTTGAGATGGTATCATTTCTAATGTAGAACCAATTTTGATGACAGCCAGACTCGGCTCTAACAATGTAATGAATGGATTGGGTATTAGCACCTGCACCGATATGAGTATAAGTTGTTATGTTGTAATCTAAAATGCTGTCAATTAATGTATAAGGGCCATTTAAGTCTGTAGCATTATATATTTTCCACTGAACGAAAGCACTATCAGGATCTGGAGTTTGATTCCAATCAATAATCACATCTCCATTTGATTGAACATCGGCGCAATGAATAGGTGGACTCTTAACTAAAGTGTCTTCTAAAATGGTAATAGTAAGTGTTGCTAATGCTTGTCCACCTGTAGGGCAAAAGTCATCTAAAGCTCTTATAATAAATAAATAAGAATTTTGAGAAGTTATACAATCTGGGGTGCTGTTAGCTACATGGTCACAGGTAGTTTGCCAATTAAAGGTGGTAGTATATGTTGCAAATCCAGTATCAGGTGCTGGTGAAGATAGGGTCGCACATGGAGGGTTCAAACATCCAACTGCTGAGTCTGTATAGTTTGATCCAAATTGAATTCCACTGGCAAAAAAGTAAATGGAATCATCTTTGGGGTTTCCTATTCTAAGTGTATCGTAAACATTGATGTCAAAATTTATTAACTCTCCTGCTCTTACCGTGTCAAAATATGTGTTGTTTGAGAATGGGGAAGGAATTTCAGGGGATAGATTTGATGCGCAACCGCTGGTGATTACTGTTTGAAGCTCTCTGTATATTTCTGCAACCTTTTGGCCACATTTAAATGCTTCTACCCGAATAACAGATACATATTCACCTGAAGTAAATGAAGTGTATGTGATTTCACCTGTTTGACCATCTAAGACTGCAGGTACATTCCTAATATCTAAGGATGTGTCAGGATAGGGATTATCAAAAGAATAGCCATTAAGAGCATCAAAATTGACATTAACAGGGTTAATATCTTCTTGAAAAAGTGATCCAATCAGACAAGGCGGGGCGCCACAAAAATTTCCATCTAAAGGGTTGGCCCAAGTATAGGACAATGAATCCAATTCTCTATCGAAGGCACTATGGTTATAAGTGAATTTTTCGCCGGCACAAATAATGGAGGAAGGTTTTTGAAAGAAATCGGGAGAAGAATCAAAACAAGTTGATACATCTCTTCCATTATATGCAAACATTTGAGCTCTTAAAGTTATTCCAAAAGTTGAAGCATTAATTAAATTATCAATGGCTGCGTTTCTATTGCCATAGGTCCAAGTAAAACTCCAACCATTTGCGCCTGGAACTCCATTTAGTGTGATTGAATCACTAATTAAAATGTATTCCTCAATAGCTCCAACAATATCTGGATCAGCTGGAACAAGAGTAGCGCAAGGGCTTCCTTCACAAGAAGGAGTTATATCTATAACACTAAAGAAGCTTAAAGGGATTTGGGTTATTACACCAACACTAGGATAGTTGTGTGCTTCTATCGCATGATTATTTACATTGAAGCTTATACCATTACAATCGCGGTAAACTTTCATGGTAAATTTGTACTGGCCATTATCTAAGCATTCCCAGGTGATTTCGCCTCCCATGATATGAGTTGCATTTACTTCTTTAGAGGAAGTAAAAAATAGAATCAAAAAAGAAATAAGAAGTAAGTAGTTTTTTTTCATTCAGCCTCACAAGTTAATGAATGTTGGGCTAATTAATACGTCAAGCATTGAATCAGGTTGCTTGGCTCAAGAAGAATAAGTAGAAATAAAATTAATAAGTATAGCCAATTGATATTGCTTCAATTGATTAGTAAAAAAATATTTTTTTAAAAAATTAAAAAGAGCTACTTAAACTTTGTTGGCTGCCCATGTAAATAAGAAATAAGACACCTAAAATAATCCGGTAATATCCAAAATATTTGAAGCCATAATTGTTAACTATTTTTAAAAATAGTTTCACAGCAATCCATGCAGTGATAAATGCGACTAATAAGCCAACTCCCAAAAGTTGTAACTCATGGGAATTAAACGAGATGTCTGATTTTAACAGATCATAGCCTGTTGCAGCAAACATGGTTGGAACTGCTAATAAAAAGGAAAATTCTGTGGCTTGTTTTTTATCTAAGCCATTAAAAACACCACCTACAATTGTTGCTGCAGCTCTTGAAGTTCCTGGTATCATGGCAAAACACTGAATTAAGCCAATGTAAAAGGCACTCTTATAGCTAATGTTTTCTATTTTTTCAGTCTTACTTTTTTGTGCAACAACCCTTTTGTCAATGATAATCAATATGATTCCGCCAATAATTAAAGACACAGAAACTACGATTGGGTTAAAAAGATAACCCTTAATAATATCGTAGGCTAAAAGTCCAATGATAGCTGTAGGAATGAATGCAGTTATTAGTTTATAATAGATGGTTAAACCTTGTAAAAAACGTTTAGCGTATAACATTACAATGGCTAAAATAGCACCTAACTGAATGGCGACTTCAAAGGTTTTTACAAAAGCATCATCATGAATATTCATGGCAGCAGATGCCAAAATCATATGACCGGTTGAAGAAATGGGTAAGAATTCAGTTAATCCTTCTATAATTGCAATTATGATGCTTTGGAAAAGAGTCATTTATCCTTGAGTTTTTTGGTAAGCGTTGATTCCTAATTCTAAACACCTTAAAGCACTTCTTAATTTGCTTTTTTCTAATACGTAAGCTAGTCGAACCTCGTTTTTACCTTTGCCTTTTGTTGAGTAAAACCCACTTGCAGGAGCCATCATAACGGTTTGTCCTTCACTTTCAAAGTTTTCAAGAATCCATTGACAAAAGTGATCGGTATCTTCAACAGGGAGCTTTGCTACGGCATAAAAAGCACCACCTGGTTTGGGGCAAAATACCCCTTCAATTTTATTTAAACCATCAACCAATATATCCCTCCGTTCTACATATTCTTTTGCAACTTTTTCGAAATATTCTTCTTTAGTTTCTAAAGCAGCTTCTGAGGCTATTTGACCAAGAAGTGGTGGACTCAACCTTGCCTGGGCCAATTTAAGAGAAACATCAATCAATTCCTTATTGCGACTTATCATTGCTCCAATTCTAACGCCGCACATGCTGTATCTTTTAGAAACTGAGTCAACGACTACTACGTTATTTTCAATGCCTTTTAAATTTAACAGTGAATGATGTGTCTTACCATCATAGCAAAATTCTCGATAAACTTCATCAGCAAAGAGGTATAAATCATGTTTCTTAACCAAGTCTCGAAGTTTAATTAACTCTTCTTCGGAGTACAAATAACCTGTTGGATTACCT